>LFTF01000052.1:9450-9986 GCA_001512945.1 Clostridiales bacterium DTU023
GGATTTTTGCTTATTTTCCCACTGCTAGTTTCAACTTCGATACCCAACGCCTGCTCCGTATCTTTCACAACGATGCCTTGGCGAGCAATCCCATAAAGAATCGGGAAATCCAATTGCTTATCAGTGGCTTCCAAATCCATGAAGAGTTCATATACCTCGTCTACTACTTCCTCAATTCGTGAATCTTTTTTATCTATTTTATTGATAAGCAAAATAGGGTTTAAGCCTTGCTCCAAAGATTTTTGCAAGACAAAGCGTGTCTGCGGCATAGGCCCTTCGCTAGAATCTACAAGCAAAATAACCGTATCCACAGTTTTCATTATTCGCTCTACTTCAGAAGAAAAATCAGCATGCCCTGGAGTGTCTACAATGTTTATCTTAACGTCTCCGTACATTACGGAGCAGTTTTTCGAATAAATTGTAATTCCTCGTTCTCGTTCTATATCATCACTATCCATAATGCAATCCATAACGTCTTCATTGTCACGAAACACACCGCTCTGACTCAAAAGTGCATTTACTAAAGTGGATTTTCC
>LFTF01000051.1:0-23922 GCA_001512945.1 Clostridiales bacterium DTU023
CCGCCCTCAAAGATGAGTGCCGTGTCATGTATGTTGCTCGATATTGTTTTTTTATCTGCCATGTATATACATCTCCCTTTATCTTCCTTATCTTAAGTTTAACAGTTACGTGTTCAGCCAACACGTAATGGGCTCACCAACGTCTCGTTTTCCCAGCAGACAGGTTGTCCCGAGCGTTTTTCGGCATAGGCCCTGCCCAACATAACAAGGCGGTAGAAGGGTAATCCGAAGCCCAACGCAAAACGCCACACGAAAAACGCTCGGTGGTATGCGTTTTTGATCGTCAACCGCGCGCCTTGTCCATCTGACACACGCAAGCCGAACAGGGCCTTGCCGATCGTTGTTCGGGAAATAACAAGTTGCAACGGTTCGGTTGCCATCATGAGCGCACAGGCAACCACTTGATCGAGGAGGAATAGAGCAAGATTGTGATGCACAGTTCTGCGACTAAGCCATTGCCCCGCTGGGTACCAGACCGCCAGCCAGAATAAGAAATCAACCAGACGCCCGCTGAATCGGCGCCACAAAAACCAATCAGCGTGCCTCGTGGAAGGTTCCCTGTTGATGAGATCTAACCGGTTTTTAGTTTGATTTTCCACCATTACAAAACCTCTATGACACCGACGAAAGCACGTAAAGCCGATTTTATCACAACAATCCTTGATCCCTCGAGAAAGTGTGATACGATTCCGTCTTTAACAGCTGTTTCCGGCACAAAGAATGGATGGGACACAATGCGTTCGATGATCATCAATTGCAATGCGCCGGTATGATAAAATACAAACACTTGCCACAACAGGGGGCATTTTTCTGTGTGCCCTGATGGACGGCAATAAATGGCTTTTTGCAGTGAGCCGGGTATTACGCGTACCGGATGTCCGGTCGGGTCCCGGTCAACTCGGGAATTGAGATCAAACATATGAAACGAACGAATTATTGTGGGCTATTCTCCGAACATGATGTCGGTACGGAAACAGTGGCTTGTGGCTGGGTTGAAACAAAGCGTGACATGGGAGGCGTTATCTTCATCGATATTGTCGATCGGGAAGGTGTACTCCAGACCGTTTTCAATCCGGAATACACCGGGGTTGATGCGTTCGCCCTTGCGGAACGTGTCCGAAACCAATCAGTTGTCCTCGTTAGGGGAATCATTCATCTCAGGGACGACGAAACCGTCAATCCGAAAATCTCCACGGGAACTGTCGAGCTCCGTGTCTCGGAAGCTGAACTGCTCTCCCCTTGCGCTCAGTTGCCCTTCGATCCGTCGGACGCTGACGATGTAAGAGAAGATCTCAGACTCCAGTACCGTTTCCTCGACCTGCGCCGTCCGGCGCTTCTCGGCAATATCCGATTTCGCCACCAGGTCACACGCGCCATCCGTGACTTTATGGATCAAGAAGGATTCGTCGACGTCGAAACGCCGATTCTGACCAAAAGTACACCGGAGGGTGCTCGCGATTACCTGGTGCCCAGCCGCGTCCGTCCCGGTTCTTTTTACGCGCTTCCCCAGTCACCCCAAATCTTCAAGCAACTCCTCATGGTTGCCGGGCTCGATCGCTATTATCAAATCGCGCGCTGTTTCCGTGACGAGGACCTTCGCGCCGACCGTCAACCTGAATTCACGCAACTAGACCTTGAGATGTCGTTTGTCGAAATAGAAGATGTGCTCATTCTTCTGGAATCGCTGTTCTGCTTTGTTCTCAAACAAGTCAAAAATATTGAATTCTCCGAAGCATTTCCACGGTTTACATGGCAAGAGGCCATGGACAAGTTCGGAAGCGATAAACCCGACCTCCGTTTCGATCTTCCCGTGATCGACGTCACAGACATTGCCGCAAGGACGGGGTTCTCTGTCTTCCGCAAAGTGGTCGAACAAGGTGGTGTTGTCCGCGCGATCACGGTCCCCGGGCAAGCCGATTTCTCCCGCACGACAATTGAGGAACTCACTGAGTTTGCTGTCTCAGAGGGAGCGGCGGGTATGGCATGGATCGCCTGGCGGCCTTCCGGTGAAATCTATTCCATCCTCACGAAATTTATTGACGATAAAGACATAAGAGAAATCTTGCAACGCGTGGGTGCCGAGCCTGGTGACTTTATCCTGTTTTCCGCTGACTCGCTCGAGGTTTCGAGACACGTGACGGGAGCAATACGCCTCAAGCTAGCAGATATTCTGGGACTGCGTGACCCCGATCGGTTCGCATTTGCCATTGTCACTGATTTCCCTATGTTTGAATACTCTGAAGACGCAAAACGCTTTGTGGCTCAGCACCATCCATTCACAATGCCCTACAAGGAAGACCTGGAATACCTCTCAAGCGATCCGGCGCGTGTCCGATCCCAAGCGTATGACTTCGTCCTCAATGGCACGGAACTTGGATCGGGAAGTATCCGGATACACCGCAGTGATATTCAGACACAGGTATTTAAAGCGCTGGGACTTTCTGACCATGAAATTCAAGACCGTTTCGGCTTTATGCTCGACGCTTTCCAATATGGGGCGCCGCCACATGGAGGTTTTGCCTTTGGACTCGACCGCCTTGTCATGATTCTGGCAGGCGAACAGTCGCTGCGCGATGTTATCGCATTCCCAAAAATTCGTGACGCATCGTGCGTGATGACACAAGCACCTTCAACAGTTGACCGCGAACAACTCGAAGTACTCGGCATTCGCCTCACAGATGGGGGATCAGCAGCCACGGCAACAGGCCCTAAAGAACAGTCAAGACGAAAACGCGTTGCCGAACTTGACCTCAATGAACTGTCAACGCAGTCGCGCCTCAATCTCGCGCCTGAGGAACAAGCAACTATGCGTGACCAGTTGATGGAGATGATTACCTTTGCGGATGCGCTCCACACCATTGACACGCAAGGTGTTCCAGCGATGACTACGCCGTCGGACGCCCGGAACATACACCTAACCGAACGGGACGACCGACCGCCGTCGAGCGAAGAGGTCTTTGAGAATGCCCCCAGCGCACACGATGGATTTTTCTTTGTGCCCCCGGTTGTCGAATGAGGAGTGATTCATGAATTACACAAGCATGGAACTGTTACAACTGTCTGCCGCGTTGAGGAACCGCGAGATTTCCTCGCGCGAATTAACAGAGGCTGTGTTCCGAACCATTGACGCGCGTGAGGAAGCGATCGGTGCCTACATCACGTTGACACGCGACCTTGCGATCAAACAAGCCGATCGCGTCGACGCACTTCTCGGACAAGGCCTTACGTTGCCTGCACTTGCGGGTATTCCCGGAGCGCTCAAAGACAATATCGCCACGCGCGGCATCCGGACAACCAACGCTTCCCGAATGCTAGAAACGTTCGTTCCTCCTTACGACGCGTTCGTATGGCGACTCCTCCGGCAGCAAGAAATAGTGCTGACAGGAAAAACCAATATGGATGAGTTCGCCATGGGGCATTCGACCGAAACATCCGCATTTCATTTGACACGAAATCCCTACGACACGACACGCGTTCCCGGAGGCAGTTCCGGAGGTTCCGCAGCGGCTGTCGCGTCGGGCGAGGCCTGTTTCGCGTTGGGCACGGATACAGGCGGATCAGTTCGCCAACCAGCCGCCCTTTGCGGACTCGTTGGACTCCGCCCCACCTACGGCCTGATTTCCCGTCGAGGCGTTACTTCGTTTGCCTCTTCGCTCGATCAGGTGGGAACGATGACGCGGAGTGTGCGCGACAACGCGCTGCTACTCGATGCCATCGCCGTACGCGACAAAAAGGATGTCCACAGTGTTGGACATGAGGGAGAATCCTACCTGGACGCGATCTCAGAACCACTGAGCAGTCCCATCATCGGCTGGCCTGAATCGTATTTCAATTCAGGAGATCTGGCGGGTGACGTGCGAGAACAACTAGAAAAGGCGCTGCATTTCTATGAATCAATTGGCGCGCGAATTATTCCGGTCGATTTAAAGACACTCGACGCCTCTCTCGCTGCCTATTACATCATTTCAAGCGCCGAAGGGTTCTCAGCCATGAACCGCTATGACGGAGTACATTACGGCTACCGCAGCGAAACGGTCGAGTCTTTGGAAGATGTCTACGTCAAATCACGTACCGAAGCGCTGGGTCCTGAAGTCAAGCGGCGCATTCTGCTGGGTTGTTTTGCGCTCTCGAACGACCAATATGATGACTATTTCCTCAAGGCGACCCAGGTTCGCACACTAGTCAAGCAAGAGTTTGAAAACGTGTTCCAGTCATGCGACGCGATTTTGACACCCGTCACCGCGACCACTGCCTGGCCTATCGGTACGTTGCCTGAAGAGTCAGGCGGAGGCAGGTACAGCAACGACCGTTTCACACTTCCGGCCTCACTCACGGGAATGCCGGCCATCTCGGTACCCGTGGGACTATCGGACAAAGGGCTGCCCGTTGGCATGCAGTTGATGGGCAAACGGTTCTCCGAAAGCCTGCTTTATCGTCTGGCCGCCTGCTATGAGGATGCACACGGCCTCCTTGCCACGCCTGGAGAGGTGAAGTAATGAGTATTCACGACTATGAATCTGTAATCGGACTTGAGGTCCACGTCGAGTTGAAGACTACGCACAAACTCTTTTGCGAATGCGCGACAACGTTTGGCGCGCCGCCCAATACGCAAGTGTGTCCTGTCTGTCTCGCTATGCCCGGAGCGCTGCCTGCGCTGAACCGGGAAGTCGTCGAGTTCGCGGTCCGCGCTGGCATCGCGACCCATTGCACCATCGAACACAGGTCTTGTTTCGACCGCAAGAATTATTTCTACCCTGACCTTCCAAAGGCCTATCAGGTCACACAGAACGAATTTCCGATCTGCACAGGCGGATATCTGGACATCGCGACGGGAGATCAAGTCAAGCGGATCAGGATCGAACGCATCCACATGGAAGAAGACGCCGGCAAATTAATTCACATTTCTGAGGAAGGCACGCTCGTAGATTGCAACCGCTGTGGCGTCCCTTTGATTGAAATTGTTTCGCAACCTGACCTCCGGAACGGCGAAGAAGCTGTCGCTTATCTGCGCAAACTCCGCGCGATCGCGCGCTACACAGGTATCTCCGACGGAAAGATGAACGAGGGGTCGCTGCGATGCGACGTCAACCTATCGATCCGTAAAAAAGGCGAACAAACATTGGGAACGCGGGTTGAACTCAAAAATCTCAATTCATTCAACTTTATCGCGCGCGCCATTGATTCCGAATTCAAGCGCCAGGTCGAGATTGTCGAGCAAGGAGGCACACTGGTTCAGGAAACGCGCCGATTCGATGAAAAGACAGGACAAACATATGCCATGCGCAAAAAGGAACAAGCGGCTGATTACCGATACTTACCAGATCCCGATCTCGTTCCCGTGGAGATTGAAGCCGAAGAAGTGAATCGCATCCGCGTCGCTATCCCCAGACTTCCTGAGGAGCGAAAAGAGCAATATATCCGCGATTACGATCTGACGGCGTATGAGGCAGAACGCCTCACGGATGACAAAGAGCTTTCGGATTTCTTTGAAAAAGCCGTCCAAGAAACCACCTATCCCAAAATACTTGTCAATGTGATCCTGGCCGATGTCGCCCCGCTATATGCTGAAGAGCCACTTGACGATCCGGTAAATCCGGCGAGTCTTGGCAAACTCTCAAATCTTCTTGCGACAGGAGAGATCAACAGCAACACGGGACGCAAGGTGCTTAAAGCGTTAATGGAAGAAGACTTTGATCCGACTAGCTATGTCTCGGAACACGACCTAGCCCAAATCAATGACCGCGAAAAACTACAGGAGACTGTCGATGACTCCATCGCGGCCAATGAGCGTGCGATAAAAGATTATCTGGGCGGCAAAGACAGCGCCATACGCGCGATCGTTGGCCGCGTCATGAAAGATACGGGTGGCAGAGCCAATCCCATTCTTGTTGAGACAATGATCAAGGAGGCGATCGGGGGTCGTTGACCTCCGCCCTCCTACATTAGTAAATCAACCGCTCCACTGCTGTCGCGTCAAATGATTTTAATAAAGCTGTCGCAAGCAAGACAGCTGATTCAACATCGCCCAGTTTCGCCCAGCCATAATGTGTATGGATGTAACGCACGGGAACGCCGATCACGATGCTCGGAATACCGACGCCTTGTGTGTGGATCAAACCGGCATTCGTGCCGCCTCCGCTTCTCACTGCCTCTTGAACCGGTATGCCTAATTCACGGGCAAGCGCAAGAGTATAACGCTGAAATCCGGCGTGTGTAACCATTGAGCGATCCATATGGCGGAGCATCGGGCCTTTACCGAGCGCTGTCTGGCTTTGGTCAGCCGGCGCGAAGTTGTCATCGGCCGGTGTACCCTCAAAGACGATCGCGAGATCGGCATCGATTTGTCTGGCTGTCACAACAGCACCCCTCCCCCCAATTTCCTCTTGCACAGAATATGCGGCGACGACATCAACCTGGAGTTCTAGGCCGTCGAGGCGTTTCATGGTTTCTGTCATAGCGGCGCACCCAAGTCTGCAATCGAATGCTTTGCCGAGAAGAAGATCGTGTGGCTCATCGTACGAGCATGAGACATCGGGGACTACAGGAGCCGCGACATCAATTCCAAATAATTCCTCTGCTTCCTGTTTTGAGCTCGCCCCAATGTCAAGCTCGATCTGCTCCATCGTAACGCCCTGGTTTCGTTCAGCCTCTGACAGATAATGAGGAGGCTTACTGGTCGTAATCGCGCGTATCCAACTCCCGTCGCGCGTTCTCACACGAAAAAGGTGCGCGGGAATGTTGCCGGGCACCCAGGAACCGAGGGGAAGAACGCCCAACATCCCGGTGGATCGGATTGACTGCACAATAAGTCCCACTTCATCGAGGTGTGCGTCAAGCTGCACTCTGAGCCTGTTGCCCGTATTACCTCTGCGACGCACATATACGTTTTGCATGGTGTCGCGTGATACCTCACCGTAATCACCAGTTTGATGGATTGCAATCTCCGAGACCTCATGCTCAAAACCCGACGGTCCGTTTGCCTCCGAATAGGCTGCGATCATCTCCACAAATTCCTTTTTATTCATCATTATCCTCCTGCGCGACAAAACTATTATTTCGATAACATTCTCATTTTAGCCTGTTTTTGCGGTCAATGCACCAGCATTTTGCCTCAGCAGACACATAACGTAATGAGTAATCTCCCTGTAATGCCTGCAGCAGTAGAGTTTGCGAGGTATTTCGCTTTTCTCGATATATAATGACGGCACTTGCCATTTCATGATACAAGCATGATAACGACTCGATTTATGCAATTATTCAGTGCATATGCACATATTGTCATCAAATCTTATGACAACAAACCACATGCTTGCATTCAAAAGATTCGGCTATTTGGCACTTGGAAGAGTTGAAATATATACGTTATTGTATTAGACGTCAAAACAAACCCCCCTTTGCGAGCAAATATATCGTTATCTATTGTCTATATTAAGTTGCGCGCTTTTCGGGATACAAGGTCAAGTATCTGTGACACACATACGGGTCAACATGATACTCAAGGAATACGGTCATAGACCGGTTCCGGATTGAACAACCGTTTGGCATAACAGAATTGAGGATAAAATGAATCAATCGAAAAAGAAAAATATAAAAAAACAAACCCGACTCATTGCAGGCGCTGCGCTGGCTATCATCATGCTGGTCGTTCCGGTCACAACAGCTGTGAAGGGCGGACACTGGCATCATCAAGCCCAGGCGAGTCTCGCTCAAAGTGGATCCAGTGACGATGAGCCGCACATACGAAATGAGTTTGACGATAACTTCCTGATCTTTGACGGAGATACGATCGACCGTCACTTAAATGACATTGCCGGTTTGGACACTGATCCTCAGGCAAGCACTCCCGTCGACGCCATCGGCGAAGACGAATCAACCGCATTATGGGATCAGGCATATGTTGAACGCGTTTTGGGACAAAGTTATTCCGATGCTGATGACACAGCAACCCAAGCAATAACCAAGCGTGAAGCGGTTGACGCGATAAAACGCGACAAGGATCTGCTCATAGAAAAAGAAGCGCAGGCCAAAAAGGAAGCCGCAAAAAAAGAGGCTGCCAAAAAAGCCGAAATTGCTAAAAAGGAAGCTGCCAAAAAGGCTAAAGCCGAGACGGTCATTCAGCAGCAGGCTTTGCCTACGGGAAATGATCGCTTCCTAATTCAAGTAAACAATCCCGATACAAATTACACAGGCAGACCGTTTCAGGTCTCAGATCGGAATGTGCTAGAGGGACTTGTAATGGGAGAATTCGGCAACGACTACCTCGGTGCCGTACTTGTTGCCCAGTGCATCCGAGACTCCATGATCAAAGAAGGCACCAACAGCACCTCCGTCATCAAGCGTAAATACGGGTATACGGCACCGGTTCGTCGCTCAGTGACGCAGGACGTCAAGCGAGCAGTTGCTTTTGTCTTCGATGAAGGCGGCAGCGCCGTCCAGCACCCAATTTATTATTTCTACGCCAGCAACCTCGTCAAGGGCAAATGGCATGAAACACAAAATTTTGTGGTTCAAAGACACGCGGTACGTTTTTTCAGTCCACATCGCTGATCTCAATTTGCATTGGCGAAAAGTATCGGGCAGCGCGTGATTATCACGCTCTGCCCAATTTTTGATATGACAAGTACTTACAGTTTTCCCTTCTTATAGAGAAAACGTGAAAGCACAATAGCCAAAATAGCACCGACCGGAACCAGTAAACTCACTTTATCAGCGAGACTCGGCATAACAATAAAGAGAATCAGCATAAAGACCATCGGTCCCACTGCAATCTTCCAGTTCCTTGAGATAAAGATAACGGCAAGCCCCCCGAACAGCGCGGGAAGGATATTCGCGAATGCGGGCGCCAGGGTTGGAGATTCCAGAATCGGCGCCAGAGTATTCAGCAAAAGCATGCCCAGGAATAGAATCACTGTAGTCACAATTGACGAGATGCCGATGGCAATGGTCGAGATGACTTCGCCTTCAGGCGTGCCCGGCTCAACTTTGGCCACCTTCATGGCATTGATCGCGCAAGGCGCTTTTAGATTCGTGATGTTCCCCGTCACAAAGCTCAGGTACGAGCCTCCCGCACCCAACATCGGCGCGTAGGTGAACGCTTCGATGATTCCCACGGTGTAGAACACAGGGATTACACCGAGGAGTCCCTTGCCCAATGCGCCTAGATAAGGCCACGCGTTGAAATAAATACTGACAAGCAATGGGTACGACGCGAACGCGATAATCGCGAGAATGCCTGAAACCCGACCCCACAGATGAATTTTTTGATCATATTGGCTCATGGGTTAACCTCCGATCCAAGCAGTGAGCGGAATGGAAAACGCCATCGCGCCAAGCATACTGAACGGCATTGCGTAGTTCTCAAGCCATACGATATTCTTTTTCTTGACCAGGAAGCCAAAGAAGAGCATCAGAAGTGACGAGAATATCATCACGAATACAGGGATCCATCCCTGTATTCCGAATGTCACCTTTGAAAAGATCATTCCGAGGAACGCGGAGACCATGCCGATGAAAAGCGAATCCATGAAGATCGCCCCCCATTTCTTATCCTTGGATTTAATCGTCAACAGTCCTTTTTCAATTTTGCGCAAAAAGAACGTAATGATTACGATACCTGAGAAACTACCCAGCGTCATCACCCATGCGATGGTGGAGTATGATCGCGCATCAGTCAGCGCATCGGTCAGCGAAATACCGAGCACCGTGGCCGCTGATGTGGCAGCCGGTAGCTCGTACGTCAGCGCGCCAACGACGCTAAGACGGAGCCATGGCAGGGGGAGTCCAAGAAATTGCGACAACGTAATGATCCCAATGATAATCGCAATCGCCGGGGCGATCGAAAATACGCCAGCTCCGCGCATGATTGAGCGGAGAAGTGTTTTTGACATCTCCAATTCACGGGCTCGCTTGTATGCCTTGACAGTAAAAAAGATTGATTGACCCAGCACATACAAGATGACGACTCCCGCCAACCCGAAGAGCACAGGGTGATTCACACTAAACATAAACACCTCTTTCATTTTTCAGCGTGATCGATTGTAATTCTGTTACCCACATTTGGAATGAGAGGGCGACTATAGTCACCCTCTCATTCCAAATCACATGAATAACTTAACAGTTTGATGCCGCCCGCGCGCGGCCGGCATATGTATCCATTAGGCAGACTGATCGCTTTCTTCTTCGACTCCGGCCATTAAGAGACCCAGTCGATTGCGTGAGCAATCGCACTGATCGAGACAGGCAAGGATCCGTCCGCTGTAAATAACAAGGACTCGGTCCGGGATTTCCAGGATTTCGTCAAGTTCTGTCGATACCATGAGGACGGCTGCACCTTTATCGCGCGCGTCCACAATCTGAGTCTGAATATATTTAGTCGCGCCGATATCAAGGCCACGCGACGGATGCACTGCCACGAGCAGATTCACCTCACGAGACAGTTCACGGCCAACGACCAATTTCTGCTGGTTACCTCCCGACAGATTGCCCGCCGCTTCCATTACACTCGGCGTCTTAACCGAGAACTTTTTGACCAGTTCACGACTGTGTTTGTCGATCCAGTTCCAATGCAGGAAACCGCGCGTAGAATAGGGCTCTTGATAATTGTCTACCATGGCGATGTTCTCGCGAACATTCATCTTTCCGACCATACCCATCTTCTGCCGGTCTTCCGGTATGTGACCGGTGCCTTCTTGCATAATCTGTTTGGCCGTTTTGCCCGCCATATCTTTGCCAAGGATTTCGATCTTACCCGAGGTCGGGGGCAACAATCCCGTGATGCACTTGATGAGTTCAGACTGTCCGTTGCCGTCAACGCCGCATATACCGACAATTTCGCCTGCTCGCACATCGAATGTCACATCTTTAAGGATGTGAATCCCTTTGTCATTTGTATAATTCAGATTTTCAACGTTGAGGACAACTTCACCAGGATCCGATACTGTTTTTGCTGTCACGAGTTCAACATCGCGCCCCACCATTAGGTGGGCAAGCTCATTCAAGTTCTTGATGCTTTTGACTTCGAGACCTGCAGCAGTTACTTTCCCCTGCCTGAGAATCGTGCAACGGTCGCAGATAGCCAATATCTCGGGTAACTTGTGACTGATAAAAATGACTGTCTTGCCTTCCGCCACCAGCTGGCGGATGACGTCGAAAAGTCCTTCTACCTCCTGTGGTGTTAACACAGCTGTCGGTTCGTCAAGGATCAGTGTATCGACGTCGCGATAGAGCGCCTTCAATATTTCGAGGCGCTGCTGCTGACCGACCGACATTCTTCCCACTTTCTCCCATGGGTCAATGTTCATGTGATAACGTTCTGCCATTTCAGTGAAACTCTTGGCAGCACTTTTTAAGTCGAGAACCTGCTTATTGTCGGCGTAACCGAGAACAACATTTTCGATCGCGCTATGAGCGGGGATAAGCATGAAGTGCTGATGCACCATGCCGATACCACAATCGATCGCGTCTCGCGGCGTTCGAATGTTGATCATTTCACCTTTGTAATAGATCTCGCCCGATGTCTGCTCATAGAGTCCGAACAGAATATTCATCAAGGTCGATTTGCCCGCTCCGTTCTCCCCAAGAAGCGCATGTACTTCGCCTTGTTCGACAGAAAATGACACGTCATCATTAGCGACAACTGGTCCAAATCGTTTTGTAATATTTTTCATTTCAAGAATGGTTGACATATTCGACCTCCTATTCCTTGATGTACGGAATCGCGCTGCCAGCCGGTTTATTCGATCTGCGACTGATAACACAGAGCGCGATGATGGTGATGACATAAGGAATCATCAGAGGGAACTGTGAAGGGAAACCCGTCGCGAGCGCCTGCAAACGGTACATGAGCGAGTTACTCGCTCCGAATACCAAAGAGGCAAACATGACTCCCACGGGTGTGTAATTGCCAAATACGACCGCTGCCAACGCGATAAAACCACCGCCGGCGATCATGCCTTCTGTGAAGAAGCTGAGTTGTCCCATTGAAATAAATGCGCCTGCAAAGCCGGCCATGACACCGCTGAACAAAACTGCTATAAAACGTGTCATAGCGACACGGATACCGACCGTATCACACGCCTTCGGGTTTTCACCAACAGAGCGAACCTTGAGTCCTGTATTCGAGCGAAACATCATGAACTGCGCTACCGGGACCAATAAAAATGCCAGATAGATCGGTATCTGATGCCGGAAAAAGATTTCTCCGATATAAGGTATTTTTGACAACAGGGGGATCGGCGTAATATCGAACCTATCGATTTGCGGAGGGCTCGTGTTCGCGCCAAATACGGCGCGGTTAACGGTAATCGTCAACCCAGACGCGAGCAGATTCAGTCCTGTACCAATGACCGTTTGATCGGCTTTGACAATGACCGTGAAAAACGCGAATAATGCGGCGAAAAGAACCGTTACTGCGATGGCAATCAGTGCACCTAGCCATACACTGCCCGTTAACAGGGAGCCCATGACACCTGCCAGAGCACCAATCAGCATCAACCCTTCTGTACCGATATTGACGATCCCCGCACGCTCACTAAACACAAGGCCCAACCCCGCAAGCAATGTCGGAGTTGCAAGCCGGATGGTAGTCGCAAGAAAATTAGCTAATTCATTCATTCTCGCTCACCTACTTTCACCGTTGACCCAGCAATTTCAGGGACGTCATTGTCCCCAGATTCAAATGAACCTGAATCTTCTATGGGATTATCCGGCCGCACAATACTCTTGCGCCGGCGTTTAAATTGGAACATCTGCCGACCGGCAATAAAGAGAATAATCAGCGCCTGGATAACAACGGCAACCGAAGAATTGACGTCGCGTGTCAGCACTTCCATACGAAGCGCTCCCGCCGAAAGACCTCCGAACAAGATGCCCGAGAAGATAATGCCCACTGGATTCATATTCCCGAGCAACGCAACCGCTATGCCCGTAAAACCGTAGGGAACTGTGAAGGAAGTGATCATCAGGCGTTTCTGCACGGCAATAATCTCAATACAGCCGCCGAGCCCTGCCAGACCACCCGCAAGGAAAAGTGACAGTAGCGTTGAGCGGGCAACACTCATACCGGCGTATTCTCCCGCCGTGGGGTTCAGGCCGACCACGCGCATCCTGAACCCACTAGTCGTTTTCCAAAGGTAGAAATAATACAAAAACACACAGGCCAATACAATCAGAAGCCCTGTATGAACTTTGAGACCGGGAATGAAACTGCCAAGCGTCGCGCTCTTTGCGACCGAAGCCGATTGAGGATAATAAGGCGGCAAATCTTCCAACATGGGGCCTGTTACAAAAAAGGCGTTCAACTGTACCGCGATATAGTTCAACATAATCGTGACGATTAATTCACTAGCTCCAAATTTGACCTTGAGCGCGCCCGTGATAAATCCGAATAACGCACCACCGAGAAAGCCTGCAATCAATGTAAGCGGAAGGTGAATGGCCATCGGCAAATTGGGAATCGCAACTGCAACGGCTGTACCACAGATACCTCCGATTACAAACTGTCCTTGGGCACCAAGATTGATAATCCCGCTCCTTTTCGCGATTGAAAAAGATAAGGCAGTAAAAATCAGGGGGATAGCCTTGGTCAGAGTCGCATCGAACGCTCTTACTGTTCCAAATCCGCCTGACAACATGTAGCCATAAGCAACAAACGGGTTGGTCTTGCTAGTCAGCAAAATAACAATACTTCCGATGAGAAGCGAGGCGATGATCGCCATCAGTGGATAATAAAGTGCTTGCAAAAGATTTTGCAAGCGTTGCTTGCGGGTCATCCCTTCCATACATGCTCCTTCACACTGCGTGACTAAATAATGGTCCGGATTAACCCAGAGCCAATTATTTTAGTTGGGCAGTTAACATGCGATGTGAAATCCGGGTACAGACTCAGAAAGTGTCTGTACCCGGATAAAAAGAACGATCACATCGCGGACTAAAAACTAGCCGAGATTGACCACGATCTCGCCGGAAGCGAGTTTCTTCTGGATCTCGTCAATTTGATCCTTGATTTCTTTTGAGACTTCCAAGTAGTACTCGCCTACGAAGATAACGCCTTGAGCGGCGCCCATCGGCAGGATTTCCATAGGCATGTCGCCTGCGAGGTACGATTTGTAAGCGGCCTCATATGCGATTGAAGTGTCTTTAACGATTGCTACGACTGCGGCAGTAGGTGCCACTGTCTCCTGGTTTAAGCCAGATCCGATCGCAAGAATGCCTTCTTCTTCGGCGGCTTCCATGACACCAAGTGATGCCTGGTTGGCCATCGGGCACAGGACGTCGACGCCCTGACTGACGAATGCTTTTCCTAGCTCTTTCGCAGCGCTGACATCGTCCATGCTGCCTGTATTCTGGGAAATAATCTTAACGTCGGGGTTGACAAATTTGGCGCCCTGCTCGAAGCCTTTGGCTCCGTTGAGGATAGGCGCGATTTCCAGACCGCCGATGTAGCCGACTGTTCCGGTTTTCGTCAAAAGAGCTGCCAACGCGCCCATCAGGTAACCCTGTTGAGCATCTTGGATTGCGAAAGAACGCACGTTCTCAGCCATTACTTGCGAGTTAATCAAGAAGAACTGGACATTCGGATATTTCGGGGCTTCTTGCATCGCAAGGTCCTGATAGCTGCTAGATGACATAAAGATTACTTCATACCCGTCGTCGGCATAGGTGCGAATTGCTTCTGCCGCGTCTGAAACAGGTGTGTTTTCTGTGTGTCCAATTTGTGCGCCAACTGCTTCAATTTTCTTGAGACCGTTAAATGCCGTAGCATTCCAGCTCATGTCCGAAACAGCACCCTCCATGATGAGAGCAACTTTTTTCTTAGCGTCAGGTGTCTTTTCTCCCTTGTCGCACGCGGCAATAACGCCTACGGACAAGATGAGTACCAGCATCAGTGCCAGCATTTTGATCCATTTTGTTTTCATAATTTCTATTTCCTCCTATTAATAAATGTCGATCTATTTGATGCCAACGGTTTGGTGTACTGACCCTGACAAACGGCTACCCGTAAGCCAGATACCAGTGAATAACCGATTACGGCATAGTGCAAGCAAATCGACTCATCAACGCTTGTATCGTAACATAAAATCCGCATTTTTGTCATCATCTTGCATCCTTGCGCCTCAACAACTATCAGTCTAAAATGAAATCAAGCGACTCACCGGTTTGCTGGCCGTATTAATGTTGGCAGGATGCAACCATAGATCAAGAGGATAACCCATGACGGTTTTAGAATTTTTCAAACGCAAAATAAAAGCGCTTGATCGCGATAGTGATCAAGCACCTCCGGCCTACGATCCCGTGTTCCTCATTTCATCGCCTCTGGTTTGGAGCGCGCATGTCGAATCATATCTCCAAGAACGGGACATCCCATTTCTGAAGCGTGGCCAAATGGGTGCCGGTCTTGCCATTGAGCTGGGACCTGTCAATGAAATTTACGACTACTATGTGCCGCGCGAAGCACTCGAACAAGCGCTCGCTGATCTCGATGAACTCAAGGAGCTCATCGGAAACTGACAAACAGTCTCCCTATAATTTTCAACTTGCGCCGGTTGAATATCACGGCTCACGTATGCCCCGAAGGAGTGCGATCTCTTCCGCATAACCTTCAATTTCGTTGGGCGTTTCCAAATTAAATGGCACAGCTGTCAGCCTGGGGTGGCAGATAATGCGGACAATGGCATCCAATCCAAGGGTTCCCTGACCGATTTTTTCATGCCGATCTTTGTTACTGCCTTGCTCGTTCTTGCTGTCGTTGAGGTGAAACGCTTTGAGGCGATCAAGCCCGACGATGCGATCAAACTCCTCCACTATACCGTCAAAATTGTTAACAACATCGTAGCCTGCGTCGTTTATATGACAACTGTCCATACAGACGCCCATCTTTTCCTTAAGCGTGACGCCGTCAATAATTCGCGCCAACTCTTCAAAGGTTCTCCCTATCTCACTTCCCTTGCCGGCCATGGTCTCCAGGAGTACGGGAGTTCGAATCTCATCCGTCAATACCTCGTTGAGCGCATCGATGATCATAGAGATGCCTTCATCGACACCTTGACCGACATGACTGCCCGGATGAAAGTTATAGACAACACGATCTACATGCTGGAGCCGCTCGAGATCATCGCGCATCATGTTTCGGGCGAACTCACGAATATGCGCCTTATCCGAGCACAGGTTCATCGTATAAGGAGCATGGGCAACAATTGTTCCAATCTCATGTTCAGCTGCAAATTTGTTGAACGCAGCAATATCCTCGAGGTCAAGAGCCCGGGCCGTTCCGCCGCGGGGATTCCTCGTAAAATACTGAAACGTATTGGCGTTGATAGATACCGCTGTCTCGCCCATGGCTAAATAACCTGCGCTCGATGACAGATGACAACCTAAATAAAACATAATTTGCTCGCGCTCCTTTTTCCCGATTTTGCTTTCAATACGATGACGCCTGCCGCGGTTAAGTCAAGTATCAACACTTCCCAATAATTGTCTCATATCCTCAATGGATAAAAAATAGTCACCCTTTCAGATGACCACAATGAACAGATTCGTCTATTCAGCCGATATCTACAATTGAGAACCCAATTAGTCTGTGATGATCAGAACTTCACCGGGTTGTGCCATGCCGAGGTAATCTCGGGCAATCCGCTCGATGTATTCATCCGAGTCGGCAACCTCAATTAACCCATTGAGTGATTCATATTGCTGATACAGTAAATCGCGCTCACGCTCCAGCTTCCTCCGCTCAGCAGTCAAACGCGCAAATTCATCTTGTTGACCGAGAAAAGACGACACACACATGGCCAGAATAATAACCGCCAAAACGCCGACAAAGAAGCGCAAAAAGAACATGCGCGACGAGTGTCTGCGTTCACTCTTTCGATTTTCAGCATAACTCTGACGCATCGTGTTCACCTGTCGACCTGACATCCTGTTGATTTAAACCAATCGTACTCGAGTTTGTTCGGTTTTGCAACTCATATAGGTGTGGATCGATGTGACGATTTCATGACAGAATACCCACTGATCAAGCATTCGTCTAGTCGTCAAGAACCTCGTACAGTGATTCTGCCTCCTCTTTTCTAACGTGCTCTCTGGTTTCAATGACACGCACACGGGTTCTTTTCTGCCCGTATCCAATATCAAGAATGTCTCCGACCTTGATGTCGGTCCCCGGCTTTGCGCGTTTGCCGTTCACTTCAACGCGTCCGGCTGATGCCATTTCATTGGCAACAGTTCGTCGTTTAACGATGCGAGATACCTTTAAATATTTATCAAGTCTCATTTTTCAATTCTCCTGTGGAACGTTCGTGAATCTTGACAGCATCGTAGAGCACAGTCATTTCATCTAACGTCATATCCTTTAGTGGCCTTCCCTCTTGTTCCGCTGATTGTTCCATCTCTTCAAAGCGGCGGACAAATTTTTCGGAACTGGCAATCAGAGCAGATTCAGGGTCAATCTTCAGGAGACGGAGCATATTGACGACCGCAAACAGTACGTCACCTGCCTCCTCCCTCATGCGACCCATATCATTCTGATCGACCTCCGCGATCAATTCGCCCATCTCTTCGTGGATTTTCTCTTTTGCGCCTTCGTGCGACGGCCAGTCAAAACCGACATTAGCTGCCTTGGTCTGCAACTTATAGGCCCGAGTCAATGCAGGCATACCGCGAGGCACATCGCGCATCGCCTCGCTCGTGCTTTGGAACCCTTTTTCCTGATGCTTGTTTTTCTCCCACGTCTCCAAAACCGCGTCAGGCGTGTGCGCGGTATCGCTGCCAAACAAGTGCGTATGACGAGATATCAGTTTGCGACAAATACCTGATACGACATCTGTGAAATTAAATGTCCCGGCCTGATCACCCATTTGAGCATGGAATACGACTTGCAACAGCACGTCACCCAATTCCTCGCAAAGTTTATTGGGATCACCGGATTGAATCGCGTCAACCGCTTCGTAAGCTTCTTCGAGCATATTGCCTTGAAGACTCTCGTGCGTTTGCGCGCGATCCCAGGGACATCCGCTGTCACTGCGCAAAAAGTACATGATCTCAAGTAATTCATCCATCGTGTAGGATTCTTTTATTGTGAATGTGTTATCGTTCATTTTTGTTGCCATAGCCTTTCAACAGACAATGCCTCGACCGGTCAACATGATTGTCTGCCATTCTCCCTTGTCAATTCATCACGCACAGACATCTAGTGGACTGTGCGTTTGTATCCGAGGGCGTCAATAAATATCTCTCGATCACGATCGAAAACAAGACAGGAGACGACCCTTTCCGGCATCATCCAGCGCACTTCCCTGACCTCCTCGAGTTGAGGAACCAGTTCGCCACCCAGGTACTCGCCCATAAAGAAAATGACAGTTTTCAAGACACCGCGTCGCGGCGAATACGTCGACTCTCGTTTGAAATCAGAAGTGATCGCAATTGTCACACCAGTCTCCTCACGAACCTCGCGGATAGCCGTTTCCTGATCGCTCTCCCCTGATTCCACGTGTCCCTTCGGAAACGACCAATGCCCAGGTTTATGCTGTACCACAAGGACACGCTCTACACCGTCAATTTGCTTGAATACGATCGCCCCGCAAGAGCGTTCGCGAGTCACCGCGTCATCGCGAGAGTGTGCTGTCCTGTTATATGAATGCTTTTTCAACGATCTTCCTCTATTCAACTATTAATACCGATAATACCACGCCTTTATCAAAGCTTCTTTTCATATTGGCTATTTACAGCTAAAATTAATCGGACTATGATTTTGATAATCGGTAGCTTCCTGATAGCCAACTAGGCGTTCATCGGAATTGTTAAATCTGATACAGTACTGAGGTGAAATGACGTGACTGATCGCGATAAACTTCCCATTCTCATTTTGACGACCCACTGTGTTAACCCCTGGGATAACCTCGCGCTCGAGGAGTACCTGATGGGCCATTGTCGAAGTGACTCCGACGAAGATCCGGAACGGCGCTACAGTGCCATCTTGTTTCTATGGCAGAACGCGCATACCGTGGTGATCGGCCGCAATCAGAATGCGTGGGCGGAATGCCGGACAGGACTTCTTGAAGAGGAAGGAGGTTTTCTCGCACGCCGGAGTACCGGGGGCGGAGCCGTTTTTCATGATCTTGGGAACCTCAATTTTTCCATCATTCTGCCACGGTCGCGTTTTGATTTAGGCGAAAGTTTCCGTGTGATTCTTGATGCAGTGCGCAGCTTGGGAATCAGCGCTGTCCGCTCGGGCCGCAACGATATTCTGATTGATGACAGAAAATTTTCAGGCAACGCCTTCCGTTATTTTAGAGGGGTCGCGCTCCACCACGGCACGCTGATGGTTGATACGGATGTCGAGCCTCTCTTGCGCTACCTCACCGTCTCGGAGATTAAACTCCGCTCACGCGCCATCCAGTCCGCGCGCGCGCGCGTGATTAATCTCATTGAAGCCAAGCAAGATCTCACGCTTGCGCAACTATCAGATGCCGTGATTGCCTCATTTATCGAGCGCTATGGTCAGGGAGTAATCGTCGAACATGTCATGGCAGACGATTTCCCGCGAGATGACAGACTCGCCTCCCTGGAACAACAGTACGCGTCTTGGGAATGGCGGTACGGGCATGCAATTGACTTCGACGCAAAAATTGAAACAGGGAGATTCCCATGGGGACAGGCTGAACTGCAATTCAAAGTAGAACAGGGGATCATTACGGACGCTGTCATATACAGTGACGCGCTTGACAGCGATTTCATCGCGCAGATCGCCGACGCGCTTCTCAGTTCACGCTTTACGTCTCGCGATATGGCAAACCGTGTCGCCTCGCTTGACGGCGATTGCGACACGGTCGGAGAAATTTCTCAAAAAACGATCAGGGATGACATGGTCAAGGTAATCCTCGACCAGTCATTCTAGTAAACTGACGCGGGCGATCAGCTCTGCGGCAACCACACAAGCGCAAATGCTTTGACAACGACATCGCGTTTTAACGGGCGAACCGTTGTCGTCACAATGTCATCGGCTGCAGTCTCGTAGCGATCGCTTACAGCTTGTAAATCTTTCTTCATGTCAGCTTCAAGCAGAGTCATCTGCTGTTCAACACGGTCCTGCGATTCTTCCGCGCGCCCGATGTTTCCGACCGATTTCTGGGTACGAGACGCGCTCTTTGCGGCCGTTGCTGACTTATAAACCGTTGATTGACTGATCAACGATTTCCCCAGAACAGCTCCCAGTGCCGCGGCTCCAAACGAGATTGCAGTCTGCAGTTTGGAATCCTTTGCCTGACCTTTGACACGGTCTACACGCTCTTCAGCTTTGGCAATTCTCTCTTCCAGGGCAAGTCGTTTCTTTTCGTATTTGGCCTCGATCTCATCGAGTTCGATATCACGCTTTTCGCGAGCCGCCATTTTGACACGTGAAATAAAATCGCGATCGCTCTCATCTAGCTCAGAGATCAGACCAAACTTTACGTGCTGCCGCAATTCCAGAGACGAATCGCGCCAGACCGTATCCACCAAGGCGCGTTGCCAGGCGGTGAAACTCGTCTTGGTTCTCGCATCGGCGGGAAGTCCTGAGAAATGGGCGTTCGCGGGAGGTTCCGATTCAAGTTCATCCAGGGAGATGTCGAGTTCAAGTTGATCATTCCAGTCGCACGCGACAACACCTTGTGAGAGGGGCGTCAAACGGGCCACTTTCTCAGTATGTGAGATCCCTTTCTTTTGGTCCTCATAATAGACTGTCAGAAAACCTGCTAACGCCGGCTTATACAGTTGCCCCGGCATCCCCGGAAGATAGCTTACGGCAACTCCCGACGCAACCTGAGGGGTCACTGTGGCCTGCTCCGAATGAGAAACGGGCTCTTGCGCAGGTGGTAAAACAGGGACCGGCGTAGCGATTGGTTCAGGTGCAGGTTGAAAAGACCGAGACGGAGCGAATGTAGCCTTTTGATTGGCGACCAAACGCTTGATCTGTTCACGCGTCAGAGGGCCCGCAAGATAGGACATGCAGAACCGTGTCTTGAAAAGAACCGGTTCGCCTCCTCGCACGGATCGCATGACAAATTGTCGTTGCTGCAAGCCGGCAATCAAGGTACCCAGCTCAGATCTGCTGATTCCTTCAATCGATTCATCTGCCATGCCCTCAAGAAGCCGCATCCGGTCACGCTCTGTTGTCAGACGCCCGACAAACCATGTGCCGACGTTTGAAAGTCCTTTGTAGTCAATGTCAGCCGGGTTCTGTGTTGCGAGCATAATCCCCAGCCCGTAAGCGCGAGCTGTCTTCAGCAATGTCAGAAGGGGCTTTTTCGCGGGCGGATTGGCAACTGGCGGGAAATAGCCAAACACTTCATCCATGTACAATAGCGCACGCAGCGATGAGGTACCCTGCTCGGTGCGCATCCATGCGACTATGCGGTTTAGCAGTAGCGTGACAAAGAACATCCGCTCAGCATCCGCGAGATGCGACAGGGTAAGGATGGAGATCTTGGGTTTGCCTTCCGGCGTATAGAGAAGTGAAGGAATATCAAATGGTTCTCCGTCCATGAATGCCGCAAACGCAGGTGACGCAATCAAATTGTTGAAGCGCAAAGCAAGCGCGAAGCGGTCTTTCTCCGGCAAGTACGTCTCAATATCCATGACACCGATTGTTTTGATCGGTGGCTTGCTGATCCAATGGATCAGTGTCGAAATCGAGACATCCTGACTATCCTGCCATGCCTTCTGAATCAGAGTCGATAGGAATACATGTTCTCTACTTGTCACAGGATCAACGTTGGTGATACCGACAAGGTGCAAAAGGCTTGTCGCTGTCGTAGACACAACTTCCTGAAATAATTCCGGATCGGCCATTGCGGCCGGGGATGGGCTTTTGAACATTCCTTCTAACGAAAGAGGACGTCCAAACTGTCCGCCAGGCGTATAAAGCACGAACTCGGCGTTTTGGCGCATCGCGCGAATGCGATCGCCATCCTGCATCGAGTCCGCGAGCCCCTTGCGCCAAATCCCCGCTTTTTTCTCCGCCAATTCACTGACGGTCAACCCATCAGCTTCCGCTTCATCTGCGTGAACCCACGGTTCAAAGTCGGACCCTTTCAACTCGGGGAAAGATAGGAGTAAATTTCCCATATCGCC
Source organism: Clostridiales bacterium DTU023 (assembly GCA_001512945.1). Classification (GTDB taxonomy): domain Bacteria; phylum Bacillota; class Clostridia; order Saccharofermentanales; family DTU023; genus UBA4923. The sequence continues at coordinate 22,105 of LFTF01000051.1, forward strand.
TTTGGGGTCAATCACGATGGCAGGAATCCCGTCCATCGCCGCTTCCTCCAGAAGGCAGATGCCGAGACCCGTCTTGCCGCTTCCCGTCATACCGACACACATCGCATGTGTCACAAGATCACGGGAATCAAGCAACATGAAATCCGCGGCCTCTTGCCCATCAATCTTCCGGTTCTCAGTGCCAAGGTAAAAGACACCGAGTTTTTCATATTGACTCATGATAAAATCTCCCCATTTACTGGATTTCCATTGGACGGAATCTTATTAATTCTATTTTACCTGTATCTAACGTCAACGGAACAGATCGGTCTGCTCCAATTCTTCCAGGTTTGGGCGACAACGGATCGCGCTGCCGGCGGCCTTCAAAGCATTCACGACATCCTTCAATCCGCTCCCTGAGCAAATGCACGTTACTGTTTGGTTGGATTTAATAATTCCGTCGGCCACAGCTTGCTTGACTCCCGCGTACGAGGTCACACCTGCCGGCTCTCCAAACACTCCTTCTTTTTGCCCCATTTCGCGCATCGCGTCGAGAATGGCTTCGTCAGAGACGGCAATCCACGCCCCGTTGGACGCTGACACGGCACGCAACGCTTTGACGGGATTGCGTGGCACGCCTACTGAAATCGAGTCAGCGATCGTGTTCTCCGGTGTTGGTTTCAGGGGCGCGTTGTCACGCGCGGCATCAACAAACGGCGAGCATCCCGTCGACTGGACGCCGAGGATCTTCGGGATCTGGTCAATCATGCCGAGCTCATAAAGATCCCTGAACCCCAAGTAAACACCCGCGATCGTGCAGCCGTCACCGACAGAGACAGCAACCCAGTCAGTGGGTTTGAAGTCGAGCTGTTCGGCAATCTCAAGTGAAACGGTTTTTTTACCTTCTGCCATGACAGGATTAATCCCCGCATTCCGGTTGTACCAGCCGTACTTTGCGATCGCCTCCTTGGACAGATTAAATGTTTCACGGTAATCACCGATGACCGAGACAACACGAGCGCCAAAGATGAGCATCTGGGCAAGTTTGCCCTGAGGCGCACGTTCTGGGACAAAAATAACTGTTTTTAATCCGGTACGAGCGGCATTCCCCGCACATGAGGATGCGGCATTGCCTGTTGAAGAACATGAGATTGTGTCGTATCCGAGTTCCAGCGCTTTCGCGACGGCGACACCGCTTGCCCGGTCTTTTAATGATGCCGTGGGATTGAGTCCGTCATCTTTCAGATAAAGCATTTTGAGTCCGAGCTCATCGCCCAGACGAAGCGAGCGGTATAACGGCGTCCAGCCAACACGCAAAAAAGTTCCGTAGTCCCGGTCCTCAAGCGGCATAAGAGCCTTATAGCGCCACATGCTGTTGTCATGGTCGTCCTTGAGACTGTCGCGGCTGATATTCTTACGGATGACGTCGTAATCATAATCAATGTCTAGAATGCCTGTTTCACCGCAGTCAGGACAGGTCAGCATTTCCTGCTCATAAGGATAATGACGATGACAAATAGTACATGTATATCCTAAAAGATGAGGGATGTTTGATTTTGTTGTTTTGGGCATTTTGATTACTCCTTGATGTGGTTAAGCGATCCGCTTATAGTGCCCAGTTTAACATAAGGAAATCGACAGTCAGCATTCTCCACGAGAGAGGTCCATCTTTTGCACCCGATTAAATATATGTTATGATTACCATTACAATAACCCTAATTGGAGGAAAAGTTATGCAACATTTCAAAAAGTGGATTGCGGTTGTGCTGTGCGTCATGCTCTTAGTTACAATCGTAGCCTGCGACAAAAAACCAGTCGAACCTACTAAAACCGATCCGG
>LFTF01000051.1:23929-29311 GCA_001512945.1 Clostridiales bacterium DTU023
ATGGCAGCCTTACGCTTGAGAATATCAAGGTAGGATTCGTTCATATCACCGATCCGAGCGACATGGGTTACACCTATAACCATGATCTCGGAACACAGGGGATGCAAAAAGAGCTCGGGCTCAGAGACGACCAAATCATCAACAAGTTCAACACACCAGAAGACGCTGAATGTGAAGCGGCTCTTAAAGAACTTGTCGAACAGGGATGCCACATTATCTTCGCGACCAGCTTTGGTTTTGAAGACTACGTGGTGACCGTCGCGCCAGACAATCCGGACGTTACATTCTGTCATGCGTCAGGCTGGCAATGTGCCATAGACGATCTGGATAATACACACAACTACTTCGGTAAGATTTACCAGGCGCGCTACCTTTCAGGTATCGCCGCAGGTCTGAAGACAGAGGCCAACATGCTTGGTTACGTTTGCGCGAAACCTTTTGCTGAGTGTATCTCAGGCTTCTCAGGCTTCTATCTTGGCGCATTGAGCGTCAACCCCGACGTCAAAATGAAAGTTATGTACACCAACGAGTGGAATGATCCGCCGAAAGAAGCTCAAGTTGCTCAGGCACTGATCGACCTCGGTTGTGATGTTCTCGGTCAGCACTGCGACTCCACTGCTCCGGCAACGGCAGCAGAGGCAGCCGGTGTTTTCCACGTCGGCTACAACTCTGATATGATCGGCGCGGCGCCGAACGCCTCCCTAACCTCAGCGGTGTGGGACTGGTCACGTTACCTGACTCTGGCAGTCTCGAACCTTGTTGAAGGCAAAGAGATTCCTCAGGACTTCAACCCAGGCCTGATCGAAGGCGCCGTCAACGTCTCCGCCCTTAACGAAGCAATCATTGCACCGGGTACAGCGGAAGCAATCGAAGCGGCCCGCGCGAAGATTCTCTCGGGCGACTGGGATGTCTTCGAAGGACCTCTTAAGAACGACGCAGGCGAAATTATCGTCAAAGAAGGCGAAACCTTCATCGAACCCGCCTCCTCACCTTCCTGGGAGCATATCCTGGAAGGCATCGAGATTGTCGGTTAGTAACTGTTAACACGCGGGAGTACTTCTTCTTTGAAGATGTGCTCCCAGCATCGCATATGACCGCCTCAATTCGCGAACACGAGGACTCTGCTTATGTGGAGTCCTATCACAAGTCTTCCGCATTGAGGTGGTTTTTTAAAATTCGGGAGCAGGGCATTCATTACTATCTGTCATGTGGCCCGACGGAGGGATGTTATGCAGGAAATACAACAACCGGTTGTCGAAAATGTCGTCGAGATGACTCACATCTGCAAGAATTTCGGTACAGTGCAGGCGTTGAAAGATGTTCATCTCGAATTGAGGAAAGGTGAGATCCTTTCATTGTTAGGAGAGAACGGAAGCGGCAAGACTACGCTGATGAATGTTCTTTCCGGTATTTATTTCCCTGATCTTGGTGATATTCGCGTAAAAGGTGTTCCTGCCTCAATTTGCGAACCAGCAGACGCTTTTGGCCTGAATATCGGAATGGTGCATCAGCACTACAAGCTGGTCGAAGTATTCACTGCGGCAGAGAATATTGTACTGGGACTGCCAGGGGGCACGCATGTCAATCGACGTGCTCTCTCCAAACTTGTCAAAGAGATCGCGGATCGATACGGATTCAATATCAATCCCGATAAAAAAATATATGACATGTCAATTTCAGAAAAACAGACAGTTGAGATAGTTAAAGCCCTATACAGAGGAGCAGATATCCTGATTCTGGACGAGCCGACTGCTGTTTTAACACCGCAGGAAACAGAGAAACTGTTTGACATCATGCGGGCGATGAAAGCGGATAATAAATCCATCATTCTGATAACCCACAAACTAAACGAAGTGCTCGCAGTATCCGACCGCGTCACAGTTCTCCGCAAAGGAGAATACATCGACACGGTTGATACAAAGGACGCGTCCGTTCAGTCTTTGACCGATATGATGGTCGGCCGGTCAGTAACACTCGAGATCGATCGCCCCATCATCGCTGATAAAAAACCGGTGCTTCGCATCACATCTCTGACATGTGTTTCTCCCGAAAAAGCCAGGACTCTCAATGACGTTACGTTTGAGGCTTATGGCGGTGAGATCCTTGGGATCGCGGGGATTTCGGGAAGCGGTCAGCGCGAGCTTTGCGAGGCAATTACGGGACTTCACCCGATTGCCGGAGGCTCCGTCTTATATCAGGGTTTCGTCGATGGCTTCGAAGTGGAAGAAAACCTCGTCGGTAAAACGCCGAACGAAATCACAAAAAGAGGGGTCGCGCTCGCTTTTGTTCCTGAAGACAGACTCGGTATGGGACTGGTCCCGTCACTTGACATGGTCGACAATATTATGCTCAAGAGTTACCGAAAGAATAAGAGTTTCTTTGTTGACCGCAAAAAACCTCAAAAGGTTGCGGAACGGCTTGTAAGAGACCTGGAAATCGTCACGCCCGACGTCTTTACGCCAATCCGTAAACTCTCAGGCGGAAACGTCCAAAAGGTACTCGTTGGTCGAGAAATCGACTCCGAACCTCGTCTGCTGATCGTCGCGTATCCTGTGCGTGGCCTTGATATCAACTCCTCTTATACAATTTATCGTCTACTCAATGAAGAAAAAGAAAAAGGTGTGGCCGTTATGTTCATCGGCGAAGACCTTGACGTTCTCATGGAGATCTCCGACCGACTACTCATATTAAGCGGTGGTCGCGTGATGGGGATCGTCGATCCACGCAGGTCATCAAAACAGGCGATTGGCCTGATGATGCTCGGTCATGAGATTGAAAAAAAGGAAGGAGCTGCCGCCGTATGACAGACCCTGAGCTCAAAAAAGAGCACACAACGGACAACGGAAATGACATCTGTCCCCCCGCCTTCGAACCTCTTGTATGTGAGATCCGCGAACCCCTGGTACGAATTGCCAAACGGGGAGTTATCACGACTCGGCATCGGATAATCGTCTATATAGTCAGCTTTTTTCTCGCCCTGGTGGTGAGTGGATTGCTACTCCTCTTTATCGGAAAGAATCCTATTTCCGTATATTCGAATATGGCCACCGGCGCGTTCGGAACACGAACATCGGCTGCTGAGACATTCAGATTCGCGATCCCGTTGCTTATTTCGGGCATCGCCATTGCATTTGCGTTCAAAATGAAGTTTTGGAACATTGGTGGTGAGGGACAGATACTGGCAGGCGCGATCTTTACTTCTTATGTGATTATGTCGTCCATCCAGGGTGGCAACAGAATTCCCTACATACCGCTTCAAATCATGATGCTGCTGATGGCGTTAGCAGGCGGTGCGTTGTTCGGATTTATCCCGTCATTTTTCAAAACGAAATGGGGCACGAACGAGACGTTGTTCACATTAATGCTCAACTACATCGCCATTCAATTCGTAAAATTCTTACAGCAGACAAAGAGCTGGCAGAGCCCACGAAGCAGCTACCCCAAAATCATTAACTTCAAGGAAGCCTCAAGCAAAGTTCCGCTGCCCAAGGTATTTGGTGTTCATATCGGATGGATTTTTGCGCTCGTCATTGCGGTCCTAGCGTACTTCTATCTAAAAAAGACAAAGCATGGTTATGAGATTTCGGTCATCGGAGACTCCCTCAATACTGCCCGCTATGCCGGCATGAACACGAGATGGATCCAGATCAGGACCATGATCATATCCGGTGCTTTGTGTGGGCTTGCAGGTTACCTTCAGGTCGCCGGCGCCGACTATACGCTGACAGACACGACAGCCGGCGGTATTGGTTTTACGGCAATCACCGTCGCGTGGCTCGCGAAATTGAACCCGTTCGTTATGATTCCCGTTTCAATTTTCATCGCTATGTTGAAAAAAGGTTCACTTGCGATCCAGTCTACAATGAAAGTTCCGGCTTCCGCAGCCGAGCTATTGACGGGAATCATACTCTTCTTCATGCTCGGAAGTGAATTCTTCATAGAGTACCGCCTGATTTTCCGCCGCAGAGCAGGAAAGGCAGACGCATCGCTTGAGGAGGTGTCAGTATGAACACAGCAATTAATCTTATGAACGCCGCCATCCTGGCGGGCACACCCCTTCTTCTCGCGACTTGCGGCGAAATCCTGACCGAGAAATCGGGCAGTCTCAACCTTGGTGTTGAAGGCATGATGTACATGGGGGCCGTGGCAGGACTCGCGGGAGCCTGGTATGCTGAGCAATGGTTCAGGCAAGGCGGCATACTCGCTGTCCTTTTCGCTGTTTTATTCGCATTTGTGGTCGGAGCTCTCGGCGGATTGATTTACGCCGTATTGACAGTTTCACTGCGAGCCAATCAGAATGTGACAGGTCTTACACTCGCCATTTTCGGCACAGGATTCGGCAAGTTTTTTGGTGAAATTCTTGGTTTGAAAGCTGGTGGTTTTGTCTCCGTAAATGCCGCGACAAAAGGCGCGTTCGGCAATATCAAAATGGGCGCGCTTTCCGATATTCCTATCCTAGGTACGATCCTGTTCAAATATAACTGGATGGTCTACTTTGCGCTCCTGGTCGCATTCGTGATGGGATGGTTTCTCAATAAAACGAGAAAAGGCTTGTCTCTTCGAGCCGTCGGTGAAAGCCCTGGAACTGCTGACAGCGCTGGTATCAATGTCACACGCTACCGCTATGTGGCAGCGCTCACTGGGGGCGGCCTGTGCGGTCTCGCCGGCATGTATATGTCGATGGTCAGCCAGAAGGGCATCTGGGTACATGATTGCGTCAGCGGTTATGGATGGCTTGCCATCGCGCTTGTTATCTTCTCGACATGGAGTCCGATGCGTGCCATTTACAGTTCGATCATTTTCGGCGGGCTCACAGTCATGTATATGTACGTTCCAATTCCGGGACTCCCGGCGGCCATCTACATGATGTTCCCGTACATCGCTACGATTGTCGTGTTGATCATCACAAGCATCTGGCAATCAAAAGAACACGCACAACCAGCCGGAACCGGGTTGAATTACTTCCGGGAAGAGCGCTAACGCAATCTAGTTTGTGCGGACGACCCGCCGGCCTTTCGCAGTGCCGGCGGGTTTTTTTATGTCCGGGATACGGTCGGTTTTTCTCCCACGGTCTGGTATAGTATTCCAAGACGGCAGCCGGAAGTCATGGATAATGCGAGTAATTCGCTACGGATTCCCCGTCTATTTGTTTAGTATTTTCGAAGGAGCAAAGGATATGTACGATCTCATCATTATTGGAGGCGGACCGGGTGGCTATGTGGCCGCGGAACGTGCCGGAAGCGCCGGACTCCGTGTTGCTTTATTTGAAAAAGAGTGGCTGGGAGGCGTGTGCCTCAATGTGGGTTGCATTCCGTCGAAAGCTCTTCTTAACTCAGCAAAATTATACCGCCACGCTGTCGACAGTAAAGCTTTTGGCATAAC
>LFTF01000051.1:29328-29830 GCA_001512945.1 Clostridiales bacterium DTU023
GTCATCCGGCGAAAGAAAAAAGTAGTCCGCAAACTTGTTGCCGGGGTTAAGATGCAGATGGACGAAGCCGGTGTCGAAATAATCAGCGCCTCCGCTACAATTCTCCCCAAGGAAAATGAACTATTCCGGGTAGAGGCTGACGATACTATTTATGAAGGCAAGCACCTCATAATTGCCACAGGCTCCGAGTCTGTCATACTTCCCATCCCAGGCATCCGGGAATCATTGGGAACAACGGTTGTAACCAACCGGGAAATCCTCGATCTCACAGAAATACCTGAAACGCTCGTTGTGATCGGTGGCGGAGTCATCGGTCTTGAAATGGCCTGTTATTACCAGACGGTGGGATCAAATGTTATTGTCATAGAAATGCTCGACCATATCGCCGGGAATATCGATCCGGAAATCGGAAAACGTCTGCAACAAGTCTATGAGAAGCTCGGCATGGTATTCCACCTCTCGTCATGCGTCACGCGTGTGGACGGGGGAGCTGTCACATTTG
>LFTF01000051.1:29862-37289 GCA_001512945.1 Clostridiales bacterium DTU023
GTTAGCTCAGGGTTCGGACTTGAGAACTTGTCTGTACAAACCCAAAGAGGCGCGATTGTCGTCAATGACCATATGCAGACAAGCTGCCCCGGTGTTTACGCGATCGGCGATGTCGTCGGCGGATATATGCTGGCTCATGCCGCAAGCCGTGAGGGCGAGGTTGCCGTAAACCATATTCTGGGCATAGAAGATCAGATGTCCAACCGAGCGATGCCAAGCGTCATTTATACGGACCCCGAGGTCGCGAGTGTTGGTCAAACAAAGCAAGAACTCGAAGCAGCCGGATGTACCTTCATCGAGGTGGAATTGCCCATGGGGTGGTCCGGACGTTACCAGGCTGAAACAGAGCGCGGAACGGGCCTTTGTCGCCTGCTCCTCGACAGCGAGACAAAAGAGCTTCTTGGTTGCCACCTGTTCACACCCTACGCGTCAGAGATGATTCTCGCATTTGTAATCATGCTCGAACAGCGTATGACGCTCGATGAGATGAAACGTACCATATTCCCCCACCCCAGCGTAGGCGAAATTGTTCGCGAAGCACTGTTCAAGGTAAAATAGCACCACCAAAAATCGAGAACTCAAACAGTGTTTTTCCTTGTAGAGGATTCAGCCTATGGTAGACTATGACCATACAAATTCTACTCGCGCGTCGAGCTTACACGAAACACGCGAGCCTATTTTTTAAGGAGATTGTCATGTCGAAAACAGTTATACACTCCAATCTAGTTCCAGAAGCCGTCGGCCCCTATTCGCAAGCCGTCGCCGCGAATGGTTTTCTATTCGTCTCCGGACAGCTTGGAGTTGAAGCAGAATCAGGTGTGATGCCTGACTCTGTAGAAGAGCAAACAAATTTGGCGCTTGTAAATCTTGATGCCATCTTGAAAGAGGCGGGCACGGGTCCGCGACTCGTGCTAAAGACAACGGTTCTCTTAACTGACATGGCTGATTTTGGGGCCGTCAATGCAATTTACGGCGATTATTTTCCAAGTCCATTTCCCGCCCGCGCGTGCTTTGCTGTAAAACAGTTACCTAAAGACGCAAAGGTAGAGATTGAATGTATCGCCTTGCTGGACTAGACCGGACGACCAACTCGATTACCAGGAGTCTGTCGCCGGTCAACCCGCGCCAGACTCTTTTTTTCCAAAACACCTCCAAGGAGCTAACGTCATGAGCGATAAAATGAATGAAAAAGAATATATCGATCATTTGACAGAATTGTTGAATTTGCGAGATTATACGTCTTTACTAAACGAAATCCGCGATGATAACGAAGTCGACGTCGCTCTCTTTATGGAGTCGTTGCCCGATGACGAAACAGCTTTCGTATTCCGCATGTTGCCCAAGGAGATATGCGCCGAGGTTTTTGCCCATCTAGAACCTGACACACAACGACAGGTTGTCGCGGCATTCACCGACGAAGAGACAACGAGTATGCTCGATCAACTCTTTGTCGATGACGCGGTTGACTTTCTGGAAGAGATGCCTGCCAATATGGTCAGCCGTATCCTGCTACTCACAAATCCCGACAAGCGGAGAGTCATCAACCGGTTCCTGCAATATCCCGAGGACTCGGCCGGCAGCATTATGACAGCAGAGTACACGCGACTCAAGCAGGACATGACGGTCGCCCAGGCGATCACACACCTGCGGACATTCGGGGAAGACCGCGAAACAATCTATACATGCTATGTTACTGACGACCAGCGTTTTTTGGAAGGCGTTATCTCCGTTAAGGCCATCCTGCTCGCCGATGACAAAGACAAAATCGGCGATATTATGGAGCGCGATGTCATCAGTGTAAAGACAACCATCGACCGCGAGGAAGTGGTACATCTTTTCCACAAATACGATTTTCTTTCCGTCCCCGTCGTTGACCATGAGCACAGACTCGTCGGGATCGTCACGATCGATGACGCGGTGGACGTCATGCAGGAGGAAACGACGGAAGACTTTCAGAAGATGGCAGCGCTCGCTCCATCAGAGAAACCATACCTTAAGACTAGCTTTTTCGAACATGGCATGCACCGCATCGCATGGTTGTTCATCTTGATGATATCGGGCATGATCAATGGTTTGATCCTGGAGAAAAATGAAGCTGCATTTCTCGCGTTTCCCCTGCTCGTGTCCTTCATCCCAATGCTCACAGACACCGGCGGTAATGTCGGCGCACAGTCAAGCACGCTCATGATTCGCGGCATGACGCTCGGCGAAATTAAATTCGGCGATATTTTCAAGGTCATCATGAAGGAGTCTGCAACGAGCATGCTGATGGGCCTCGTTCTAAGTTCGGTCAATTTCCTGCGTGTTTACCTGGTTTACGGTGATGCTACAACCGCCCTGATCCTCGCCCTTTCCATGATGGCAACTATCTTCATGGCTGCGGTTCTCGGTGGAGTCCTGCCTCTCCTCGCAAAAAAAATGAAAATTGACCCCGCCATTATGGCGGCCCCGCTGATCACAACCATAGTTGATGCCGCTGCGCTGGCCATTTATTTCGGAATTGCAGTCTCACTACTCAGCATCTAATATCTGCCAAAATACGTGGGGTGGCAGCACATCTGTAGACATCACAAACATCTTATACAAGGAGACCGCAGATCGCATGTGGTATAATGTTTGCTGGGAGTAAATGATATGAATCTAATAAAAACAACGATCGTAAGGCGCAGAATGAAGTACGGCGCACTCAGGAAAAACTCGGTACATGAGTCAACTTCTGATGCTTATCTTTGCCCGCGTTGTAATAAACTAGTCAGCTATGTCCCCGTTCATTCCATTAAGCGCTGCGTCTATTGCAACCAGGAACTCGATTGGTCGCTCCCGTTCGTAGCCCCACCTAAGAAAAAACCGGTCGACGTACCGTAAACTTATAAATTAGTTTTTTCACAGATCTCAATAAACAAGGAAAATAGAGCCGACATCACCGGAATTGCTCCTGACAGCTCTTCCGGATGCCACTGAACTCCCAAAATGGGAGACAGTGTTTGATTTGTCGTCTCAATCGCTTCAACAACCCCATCACTACTCCACGCGACGGCAACAAGTTCCGGAGCAAGCTCCTTGATTGCCTGATGATGCCACGAGTTAACCGCTACGCTGTCACCTAATACGCGGTGCATTCGTGAAAAGGGCTCAACGGTCACGCGATGCGTGACCTGGTCCCTGTTGGCCTGTTGTAAATGGTGAATTGTGGATTGCGGAACATCGTCCATGTGCTGATGGAGTGAACCGCCAAGCGCGACATTGATCAGTTGCATCCCACGGCAGATCCCCAATATGGGAATCTTTCGTTCCAACGCCAGTTCGAACAAGAGCAGATCATATTCGTCGCGAGAGGCCGAAACTGCGCCAATATTTTTTACGGGTTCTTCACCGTATAGCAACGGCGAGATATCTTCCCCTCCGGTCAACATCAACCCATCACAGACTTCTAGAATTGATTGAATTGCCATCCTGTTTTTAATTACAGGGATCAGAAGCGGCGCCGCGCCGGCCCTCAGGATTGAGTTGACATAGGCGTTGTTGACATGGCTACGGTCTGCACCTTGCCAGTACTTATCCTGGATAACAGACAGAGCACCCGATAGACCAATGCGAATCATAGCTGCCTCCCTGTCTCTTCATGAAGAGCGGATCTCGTGCTACAACTATCGCATAAATGCAACAAAGATCCTGTTACGACAACAGATTATCACAGCTTGCCAGACAAATAAAAGCTGCCCGACTTTGCGGGCAGCTTTCGTTGATTGGACCACCATAAATGTAAATAAAATAACTTACTTGAACGTACCCTCCTTGATTGCATCAAATTCAACATCACTGGGTTCGGCATCGTAAAACAACTTGAGGAAATCCAAGACTTCGTCCTTTACACTGCGTGTGTAGATTTCCGGATAGAATGTTGCTCCGAGCCAGCGTACACCAAGATAGCGGTTGACGGAAGGTGGATTTGCCAGGAAGCCATAGGGCTGTTCGGGCACAATGATAATGTTCCTTGCGTTCATAGCAGGCAGAGCGCTCCACGCGGGGTCTTTTTTCATCTCTTGCGCGAGTTTCAAAGTATCGATGAGAATATAATCCGGATTCCACTGAATAATCTGCTCCATAGAAACTTCACTGCCGCTGCCCTTGTTCGCCGCTTCAACCTCCGCGACATTGATGACAGGAACATAGTCGAGGGCTTCGCTGTGAAATGACCCAACTGCGTTCGTATTGAGGCCAAAATCTCCCATCGCCCAATACACCCTGACCTGTTCATCTTCAGGGATCGCCGTTTTGGCTGCCTCTGAAAGCGCAAGCGTCTCCTCACAGTGCTTCGCGAGTTCATCCGTGCGTGACGTATCCCCGATCAGCAACCCGATTTGACGATATGTTTCCGGCATGCCCTCAAATGTCGCCTCGATAAATACCGTTGGCACGTTGATCTGATTCATCACGCCGTCCATGTCATCTTTGGTCGAATCCTTGGCTTCTCCAAAATCAACAATCACCTCTGTCTGAGCTAACAAGACAGTCTCCAGGTTGAAGTCAGGACCTTTACCATAAAATTTTCCCATAACAGGCAACTCTTTGAACTTCGGGTCGACGAGCTTGAGTTGAGAATCGGTGAACGGAACGGCGATGCCACACAGTAAATCAGGACACGCCGTGAAAAGGATAATTTGTGCCAATGTGCCTGATGGCGCAATGCGTGTCAGATTGGCAGGCAAAACGATTTCTCGGCCCACAGAGTCCGTGAACGTTCTGTCTTTCGGGGCTTCCGTTTCAGTCGGCACCACGGTTGAGGTGTCTTGCGTTGCTTTAGTCACCGGGGTTGTGCCTTCAGGCTCTGAAGGCGTTTTGGGGCCGCAACCCGTGAGCGCCAATGACGCTATAACGGAAAACAGCACGAGAAGCGTGATCCATTTGGTTGTTCGTTTTTTCATTGTTATACCTCTTCTTCTATGTGTTTTGAAAATGGCAATGATTCCTATCAGCAGGATCATTCTTCCGATTCGGACGAATTTTACTAAAATCGGGCAACACGGTCACCTCGCCGGTTCGCGCGCTCTCCTCGAGACGGATGGGGATCCGGTACACGTGGGAGAGAAGTGATTCCGAAAGCACCTCTCGGGGTGATCCAAAGGCACAGGCTGTGTGGCCGCTGATCAAGAGCACGTCATCTGCGTAGAGAAAGACGTGCTGTGGGTTGTGTGTCGAAAAGAGCACAAGGTATCCCTGGCTCGCGAGAGTCCTTATTTGCTCCAGTACACGGATCTGATTGCCGTAATCCAGGCTTGCGCATGGTTCATCCATGATCAGGATAGGGGCGTCCTGCGCGACTGCTCGCGCGATCAGGACGAGCTGCTGCTCACCGCCCGAAAGTTGATCGTATCGCCGATCTTTGAAGGATTCAATCCTGAGCAACCGCATCGCTTGTTCGGCTTTCTCAACCTCTTTTTTGCCCGGCTGAGAGAAAACTCCGAAAGAAACAGTGGTCCCCATCAACACCACCTCAGACACCGAGAATTGAAAGGCTCCTGCCTCTTTTTGTGGAATATAGGCCATCTCTCTGGCACGTTTACGCACCGACAGCGAAGGCAGAGGCATATCATTGACAAGGATTTCTCCCTTCTGCAAAGGAAGGATGCCCAGAATTAACTTGAACAGTGTCGATTTCCCCGCCCCATTGGCTCCCAAGACACCGATCACACGCCCGCCGGATGACTGGAAAGAAAGGTCAGACAAGACATCATCAACCCGGTAACGGAATGATAAGTCGCGAACATCCAGACCGCGCGTCATAGTTTGCTTGATATTTATCATGCGGCCACATCCCTTCTTCCCTGGCGAAGAATTAGGAAAATAAAGAACGGCGCCCCAACAAATGCCGTGAGAATCCCAAGGGGAATACCACTAGTCGTGGCACGGCGAGCGATATCGTCCACGAATATCAAAAAACCTGATCCAATCAATGCCGATGCGGGAAGCGATAAACGGTTATCGGTACCCGTGATCATGCGCGCGATATGCGGAACGACGAGGCCCACCCAACCGATTATCCCGCTTACCGACACACAAGTCGCGGTAATCAGTGTCGCCGCGATGATCAGGACAATGCGGATCAAACGTGTCCGAACACCCATCGTCGAGGCAGCTTCCTCACCGAACATCAGAACATTGAGCTGCCAACGCAGAAGAATGATTACGAGCAGTCCTGCGAGAATAGGCGGAGCCGCGAACGTGAGCTGCTTTAACTGTGACGAATTCAAAGACCCCATCAGCCAATAGGTGATGGCCGGTAACTGATCCGTAGGATCGGCCACAAATTTGATGAATGATAGTCCCGCGGAAAACAGTGAACCGACAACGATCCCTGTCAGGATCAGTGAGAGCGTGCGCTGCGATCTTACAAACGAGGTCAAGACAAGAACGAGACCAATCGAAACCAATCCGAAAACAAACGACATCGCGGTGATCCCCGTCGCCGAATATCCCCACAAAATCGCGAGCGCCGCTCCAAATCCGGCACCTGACGAGGCACCCAAAACATCCGGAGATGCCATTGGATTCCTAAATACGCCCTGAAAAGTATGCCCTGCCACAGCCAGTCCCGACCCGACCAGAAGTCCGAGCGCAATGCGTGGCAACCGTATGTTAATCAGGACAGTATGAATCTCTTGTGGAAAAACAGTTCCCGAAGGAAAGATAAGACTCCAGAAAAACTTGATAATGGTTCCCGGACTGATGCCGTACCAACCAACAGCGAACGAGACAATTATAATCGCCAACAACGCGCCCACCATAATAGTGAATCGCAATGACATCCTTTTCCGCGTGCGTTTGCGACGTTTTGTAGAGTCAGACGCGCCATGGGCAAGTGCGTGTGTTTGCTCCTTGTCACGGGTTTCGGATCGCTCCGATATTATTTCGTCATCGCTATGCTCACTGTCAAGCGATTGGTCCGTCAGAACTGCAGGCGTTTCCGGCTCTTGCGAATCAGTTTGTAACGCTGAGCCCGGCCATGACGTCCGCCGTCGATGCGTTGCACTTTGGCTTCCGTTAACCAGCTCAACGTGGGCGAGCGAGGGATGGGACGCAATGGAATCGCGACGATCCCGGATCAATAATTTTTGTTGGTCGGTCATATCTGAACGGCCAATCGACCGTTCGAAAGACAAATCGTGTTTCCATACAAGGATTAACGAGCGTGTCGGGTCTGCGAGAAGATCGAGCACGCGTTTATAAAACGCGTCAATCAGTAGCTCGTCGCCTCCCAGCTCATCGAGCACGACAAGCGTTCCGGGACTGTCAAGGAATGTAGAAACAGAAGCGTAAAAGCGATCAAGATAAAACCGGCGCCCGTTCAAACCCGCGATAAGAAAACAGTCATCTTCCGGGAAGACAGCCAAATCATCATGGCGAACCGTGAGAAAACCAGTGCCCCG
>LFTF01000036.1:0-595 GCA_001512945.1 Clostridiales bacterium DTU023
ACCGCAGTGATGAGGACACAGCCGATCCCGTTTTCCTTGCGATGAAAGGTCGCCTCGGTGCGCTGCTTGCGGCCATGATGGGCGACGATGCCTGGTTTGAGCCGGAGATCGCCAACATTCCAGAGGACACGCTCAACCGGTTTATCGAAGAGAATTCAGATCTGCAGGCGTATCGTCATTTTTTTGACAATATTCTAAGGGAGAAGAAGTATCAGCTCTCGCCGAAGGAAGAGGCGCTTCTTGCCCGCGCGAGCCAGATTTTTGATGGCGCCGATGAGACATACGGCATTCTCTCTAACGCCGATATGACGTTCGATCCTATTGAGAATGAAAAAGGCGAGATGGTCGAGATGTCTCACTCTCACTTTGGTTTGTATCTTGAAAATAGAGATCCGCGTGTGCGACGCGATGCGTTCACGAGTATGTATAAGACATTCGGACAGTTCCGTAATACGTGCGCGACGACGCTCACCAATGCGATCCGTGTCAATACGTATAACAAGACAATTCGCGGGTTTGAGTCGGGACGCGAGGCGTCACTGTTCAGGAATGTGATTCCTGAATCGGTCTATGACAGTCTGCTTGAGGCGGTCAA
>LFTF01000036.1:635-1288 GCA_001512945.1 Clostridiales bacterium DTU023
CTGGTCGAGGATTTTGATCCGCACTACACGTTCGATGAGGCCAAGGAGATTCTCTACAAGGGGCTTGCCCCGCTTGGAGAGGAGTATGTGTCGCTTTTGAAGCGCGCGTTTGATGAGCGCTGGGTCGACTGGGCGGTCAACGCCGGCAAGCGTTCTGGCGCGTATTCCGGAGGCGCGTACAGCACGAATCCGTTTCTCCTGATCAGCTGGCAGGGCACGCTTGACAACCTGTTTACGCTGGCGCATGAGCTGGGTCACAGTCTGCATTCCTATCTCACCCGCAAAGCACAGCCTTTCCAATACGGCGACTACCCCATTTTCCTCGCGGAGATTGCGTCGACGTGCAATGAGATTCTTTTGACTGACTATCTTTTGAAGACGGCGACCGATGATAAAATGCGCGCGGCCGTGATCAATAATTATCTCGACGGATTTAAGGGAACCGTCTTCCGGCAGACGCAGTTCGCGGAGTTTGAGCACATGATCCACCAGGCCGACGAGGCCGGCATAGCGTTGACTGCGGACTATCTGAGTGAACAGTACGGTGAACTCAATAAAAAGTACTATGGCGACGCCCTGACGTTCGATCCCGATATCGCAAATGAGTGGGCGCGTATCCCGCACTTTTATTATAATTTCTATGTGTTCCAATA
>LFTF01000036.1:1385-1507 GCA_001512945.1 Clostridiales bacterium DTU023
GATGTCTTGAAGAAGGCGGGTGTCGATATGACGAAGCCTGAGACGATCATCGGCGCGCTTGATGAGTTCGAACGCTCGCTCGATGAGATGGAAGCGCTGGTAGGTTAACGATTATGGATATC
>LFTF01000128.1:0-287 GCA_001512945.1 Clostridiales bacterium DTU023
AATATCCCGGAGGACACGCTCAACCGGTTTATCGAAGAGAATTCAGATCTTCAGGCGTATCGTCATTTTTTTGACAATATTCTAAGGGAGAAGAAGTATCAGCTCTCGCCGAAAGAAGAGGCGCTTCTTGCCCGCGCGAGCCAGATTTTTGATGGCGCCGATGAGACATACGGCATTCTCTCTAACGCCGATATGACGTTCGATCCTATTGAGAATGAAAAAGGAGAGATGGTCGAGATGTCTCACTCTCACTTTGGTTTGTATCTTGAAAATAGAGATCCGCGTGT
>LFTF01000128.1:338-622 GCA_001512945.1 Clostridiales bacterium DTU023
ACGCTCACCAATGCGATCCGTGTCAATACGTATAACAAGACAATTCGCGGGTTTGAGTCGGGACGCGAGGCGTCACTTTTCCGAAACGTGATTCCCGAATCGGTCTATGACAGTCTGCTTGAGGCGGTCAACGAGCGCTTGCCGCTCTTGCACCGCTACGTACGCCTTCGCAAACGCATGCTCGGCGTGGATGAGCTTCACTCCTACGATATGTACGTGCCACTGGTCGAGGATTTTGATCCGCACTACACGTTCGATGAGGCCAAGGAGATTCTCTACAAGGG
>LFTF01000107.1:0-1955 GCA_001512945.1 Clostridiales bacterium DTU023
GCTTATCTCGGGACCGGAGACGCGATTGAGATCAGCCACAGGATTGAGGCAGGCGATAAAAAGGCTCAGCTCGTGATGGAAGCGTTGGCATACCAGGTGGCAAAAGAGATAGGTGCCGCGTCAACCGTTTTGGAAGGCCAAATTGACGCGATCCTTATAACGGGTGGTCTCGCCCATAATACTTACATCACAGAGTGGATTAAGGAACGAGTAGGTTTCCTCGCCCCTATAACAATCTATCCGGGCGAAGACGAACTTTCGGCTCTTGCCGACGCAGTTGACGAAGCGATTTTAGGGCGCGCGCCCATTAAAACATATAGGAAAGAGGGTTAACCTGATGACACTGCCTGACAAAGCAATCACAATCATCTCGGGCCATTACGGCACGGGAAAAACCGAGTTTGCCGTCAATCTCGCCCTCGCTATGGTCCGCGCGGGGCATAAAACAGCGCTCGTCGACCTCGATATCGTCAACCCCTATTTCCGCTCATTCGAGCGACGGCGTGAACTTGAACGTGAAGGCATCATCGTGCACGTGACATCCCATCAGGGAAAGGCCGATATTCCCTCACTTCCACCCGATATCATGTCTATATTCGTCGACACGAAATTACAGTCTGTCGTTGATCTAGGCGGTGACCCCGTTGGGGCGCGTGTTCTTGGCTATTACAAGCCACAGCTTGATCAAACTCCTCATGATTTCTGGTTTGTAATCAACCGCAATCGTCCTGAGAATAAAGACGCTGACATCGTAATCGCCTATCTCAAGCAGACGGAGACACTGAGCAGGCAAAAGGTGACAGGCATCATAAATACCACGCATCTTGGCCGTGAAACCACGGTTGACGATATTTTGAAAGGTGACACGTTCGCGGCAGACATTGCAGACATGCTTGACCTGCCCTTGATTTATACAGTGGGTGAACGAAAATTTGAACAAGAATTGAAAGATCGGCTCACGGGATCATTTTTTCCGATTGATCTCTATATGATCAAACCATGGGAACTGAGCGAAGCCGAGGGAGGACATTTTGCATGGCTGGTAGAGTAACGTTTAGACAGGACAGGTGCAAAGGCTGTGGTCTTTGCGTCAGTGTCTGTCCCGTAAAAATCATTTTTCTCGACGAAGACAAGACGAACCGCAAGGGGTATCATCCCGCAACGATCGTCGAAATGGATAAGTGCATCGCCTGCGCCAACTGCGCGCGAATGTGCCCAGACTCCATTATCACCGTCGAACGCTTATAGGAGGTATTTTGATGGCAAAAGAACTATGGAAAGGCAACGAGGCAATCGCGGAAGCTGCGATCCGTGCGGGATGCCGAGGTTACTTCGGCTACCCCATCACGCCGCAAAGCGAGATCCCTGAATACATGGCGCGTCACATGGCGGAAGCCGGCGGCGTATTCCTGCAAGCAGAATCTGAAATCGCCGCCATCAACATGGTGTATGGCGCATCAGGCGCCGGCGCGCGCGTCATGACTTCGTCATCTTCTCCGGGTATAAGCTTGAAGCAAGAGGGCATCTCCTACATGTGCGGCGCCGAGCTTCCCGCCGTCATCGTCAATGTGATGCGCGGCGGCCCTGGTCTAGGTACGATCCAGCCGGCACAAGGTGATTATTTTCAGGCGACGCGCGGAGGCGGAAACGGCGATTACCGGTTGATCGTCCTCACGCCTGCCACGATCCAGGAAGTCGTCGATCTCATGCAAGAGGCGTTCGATCTCGCCGATCGGTACAGAATTCCCGTCATGATGCTGCTCGACGGCATGATTGGCCAGATGATGGAACCTGTCGAATGGAAACACATACCCGCGGCTGATCTCCCTGAGAAAACGTGGGCAACTACCGGTACGGAGGGCAAGCGACCCCCCAATATTATCAACTCGCTCTTCATCGACCCCGACGCATGCAATGAGCATAACCGCCGTCTGGAAGAAAAATATAAACGCATT
>LFTF01000107.1:2017-2285 GCA_001512945.1 Clostridiales bacterium DTU023
GGCTCGCGCGCGCAGCGGCAAGACTGCTAGGCGAAGAAGGAATCAAAGCAGGTGTCTTACGGCCGATCGCTGTGTGGCCTTACCCCTATGAAGCACTTCACGATGCGGCTTCTCAGGACAGTGTTAAAGCTGTGGTCACGGTTGAGATGAGTACCGGGCAGATGGTCGATGACGTAAGAATCGGCGTCAACGGCATCAAACCTGTTTCGTTCGTCGGGCAAGCGGGCGGTGTGGTTCCCACACCACGTGAAGTGGCCGATGCCGCGAA
>LFTF01000107.1:2417-3945 GCA_001512945.1 Clostridiales bacterium DTU023
CTTGGCAAAACGATCGGCGTTGCACCCGTAGGTTGCGCTGTTTTTGCCTATGATTATTTCAACTGTGATATGCATGAAGCGGCACACGGACGCGCGCCCGCTGTCGCGACGGGTATCAAACGTGTTTTGCCAGACCGCGTTGTTTTCACGTATCAAGGTGACGGAGATCTTGCCGCCATCGGAACGGCAGAGATTATCCACGCCGCGATGCGCGGTGAAAAGTTCACCACGATTTTTGTCAATAATGCCGTCTACGGCATGACAGGCGGACAGATGGCGCCGACCACACTCATCGGACAACACGCGACAACCGCGCCATTCGGGCGTTCAATCGAGCATTACGGTTCACCGCTCCAAATGTCGGAACTATTAGCTACAATCCCCGGTGCTGCTTATATTGAGCGCGTCACCGTGACAAAACCGGCTCACATCGCGAAAGCAAAAAGAGCCATTAAAAAGGCATTTGAAATCCAAATCCAGGGGCTCGGCTTTACCATGATCGAAGTGTTGTCAACGTGCCCAACAAACTGGGGCATGACTCCCATCGAAGCCCTCGGCTGGCTTGAAGAAGCGATGATCCCCGTCTACCCGCTCGGCGTCTTTCGCGACGTTACCAAAAAGGAGGCGTGAGATGGCCTATAACGAAATCCTTATTTCTGGATTCGGCGGGCAGGGTGTTATGGCCATTGGCAAAACCTTGGCTGAGGCAGGCATGTTTGAAGGACTGAACGTCAGCTGGCTCCCATCCTATGGCCCGGAGATGCGCGGAGGCACTGCCAACTGTGGTGTCGTAATCGCAGACACCGAGATCATATCGCCGATCGTGCTGGAACCCAGTGAGCTAATCGCTATGAATCTGCCATCACTTGACAAATTCGGACCGATGGTCAAAAAGGGGGGGACGATCTTCGTCAATACGTCAATTGTCACACGCAAAGTTGAACGCGATGACGTAAAGGCCATCTACGTGCCTTCCATGGAAATTGCGACTGAAATCGGTAATTCACGTGTTGCTAACATGGCAATGCTTGGCGCTTTCATTGAAGCGACTAAATTGTTGAAATACGACACGATTGTTGCCATGCTCAAACAATTGTTTACTGGCCCCAAGGCGCATCTGGTCGCCTTGAATGAGCAGGCACTCCAGCACGGTGCGGCCTGCGTGAACGGGTAAATAGACACGAACATCTCACAAACTGAGGCTTCCAAACAGTTTACGGAAAGATCAATGTATAAGGCAAGACAAAGCGCATACCTCCAACCGAACTCAAGAGAAAGGGCTTGAAATGGAAATCACCGTCACCAAAACACAACATCCAAAGCTAAAACCGACCGATGAAAACAAACTCGGGTTTGCTAAGACTTTCAGCGATCACATGTTTATCGTCGAATACGAAGAAGGCCGCGGGTGGTTTGATGCCCGCATTGTGCCTTACCAGAAACTTGCGCTCGACCCTGCCTCTCCCGTCTTTCACTATGCTCAGGAAATATTCGAAGGCGGCAAAGCCTATGCGCTCGATAACGGAGA
>LFTF01000005.1 GCA_001512945.1 Clostridiales bacterium DTU023
GAACCTCTGACCATCGAGGTCCTCCCGGACCCAATCCCCGCTGAGAGCGAGGAATTTACCAGATTGCGCCTCATATCGTCAGGAGCCGACAGCCCGCGAATCGTTACATTGCGCCGCAAAAAGTCGGGCAACGAGTGGTTTTTATGGGATTACCCGGGAATTATGTCAGGCATCCGAATTCCTGTTGATGAGGATCCCTGGGCCTAAGTTTTAAAATCAAATTATTACTATCATCGTCGGCCGTGCAACTCATAATTCTTGAGCATACGGCCGGCGGTTTGTTTTTTAAATGCGAGCAACGCCAGATTCTATCGCGGCATCGTAAACAGCTTGGGCGACTGTTCCTTTAAGCGCCGGATCCAGCGCGTCAGGCAATATCCTATCGACAGACAGATCCTCTTGTGAGACCATCCCCGCCAGCGCCGTCGCGGCGGCTATTTTCATCGTGTCATTGATATCAGACGCTCGGGCATCAAATGTTCCACGAAAAATAGCCGGAAACGCGAGCACATTATTAATCTGATTGGGATAATCGGAGCGCCCCGTCGCAACAATGGCGGCTCCCGCTTCTTTTGCCTCCGTCGGATCGATCTCAGGTTCAGGGTTAGCACACGCGAATACGAGAGGATTCTTTGCCATCGTCCGGATCATCTCTCCTGTGATCACACCCGGTGCGGAAAGGCCAATAAAGATATCTGCGTCAACGAGAGCATCCGCCAGATTGCCACGGATATCGCGCGGGTTGGTAATCATTGCAATGGATTTTTTCCCTTCATTCATCCCTTCCACGCGTCCTTGATGTAGCGTTCCCAGTCGATCGCAGATAACGATATCTTCCGCTCCCGCAGTCAGGACAAGCTTAGCGACTGCGATGGCCGCAGCTCCTGCGCCGCTGAACACGATTTTGACATCCTTTATGTTCCTGTCTGTTACTTTAAGCGCATTGATTAGCGCGGCGAGCACAACAACAGCTGTTCCGTGCTGGTCATCATGAAATACGGGAATATCGCATAGTTCTTTGAGACGTCTTTCGATTTCAAAACATCTCGGTGCTGAAATATCCTCAAGGTTGATCCCCCCAAAGCTCCCAGAAATTAGGGCAATTGTCTGCACAATCTTGTCGACCTCTTTTGTCTTCACGCATAGCGGAAATGCGTCAACATCCCCGAAAACTTTAAACAAAACACATTTGCC
>LFTF01000125.1 GCA_001512945.1 Clostridiales bacterium DTU023
GATCGGAAGACAAGATAGACGGGCACAACAGAGGAATCGAGCGATCTAGGAAAACAGCTCGTTTACTATCATTTTGTGTTCCTCCCCATTTTACACCCATCATCCACCTTCTTCTTCAGTGGTAGTAGTCGTAGTGGTAGTCGCCGTGGTGGTAGTCGCCGTGGTGGTAGTCGTGGTAGGCGTGGTCGATGTCGGTCTAGTAAACTCAACAGCATCGTTTGCCGAACCAAATGTCAGCGTGACACCGTCCTGCAGTCTGAAATTTACGCCAGGCTCTGGGTACTGTTCAAGGATATAAATTTTGTCCCTGTCTGCGGGGTTATTCGGGTCAAGCGGCTCTGTCGAAGTAGAACCCGACCATTTTACCATCGTGTATTTCATGACATGTAAAGGCTCTAGTATTTCCATTGCAGTTCGGAACGTCTGTCCGATCACTCTTGGCATAATAGCTTCCACCGGGATGGTCGTCGGATTTTTGTAGTTGTCAAAGTCTTTAGCTGTCCCAATCGTTATACGCACGAGCGTATTCGGCGGGAATTTCTCACCCGCAGCCGGCGATTGAGTGATGACATATTTATCGTTTGCTGGCGGACGCTCCCCTGTAAACAATGATTCTCCCCCGAGCAAAAGAGAGTTTTCATCGAGAAGTTCAATAGCCAGCAAATAAGGCATCCCCCCGAGATCTGGAATAGTAACAAGTGAGGGGCCCGTGCTGTAGAACAGTTCGACAGTCGAGCCTTTTGGGACAAGCTCGCTTGCAGCAGGTTCTGTTCGGATGACGACATCCTTGACAACCCTATCAGATACTTCAGGTGTAAATTTGACTAGGAATCCTTCCGTTCGCAGCTCAATATCTGCGATCTGGAAAGTCTTCCCCGCAACCTCTGGTACGACAGCTGAATTCTGACCAAGCGAAATAAACAAAGTCAGCCGCACGCCTTTCGGCTTGATCTTTACTGAACCGTCCGAATCTGGATCCTGGCGAAGAATGATATCGGGAAGAACTGTATCACTGATCTCGTACTTGTTCTCGATAATCATACCGGCATCNNTTCAACATCTCAAGCTGGTTGACGATATCATTAACATCTCTGCCCTGGAAGTTGGGTAACGTGATCTCCTCCTGGTTAATATCTATCGGATCACTCGGTGTGAAATGGCGCACAAGCCATACCGTAAGAAGCGCAAGAAGCGCGACCGCAATCGCCACAACCGTGATCGCGACTGCTGTGTCGCGGTATCGTGATGAGCGGCGTTTATTAAACGTGCGTTCAATTTCCTTCATTCGACCGTAATCGGACTCCCCGTTCTGTGCGCTCAACGCCGACGTGGAGGAGTTGTCCCAGGAGGAAGCTGTTTTGGGAATAACGCCATAGATACCATCCGGATCAACCATAAACGCATCGAGCTCATCCACGAGTTCGCGAGCACTCTGATAACGCGCATCAGGGTTTTTTTGAATTGCGCGATGAATAATGCGGTCAAGTGCCGGTGGCAGTGAAGGAACAATAGTCGAGGGCGCCGGTGGCACTTCCTGCAGATGCTTGATCGCAACAGCGACCGAGGATTCGCCATCAAAGGGGAGCCTGCCCGTAAGCATTTCGTAAAAAACGATTCCCAGCGAATAAAGGTCCGAGCGTGCAGTGACCTGTCCACCTCGTGCCTGCTCAGGAGAGAAATAGTGAACGGATCCCATGACGACTCCGCCCGTTAACGTAATTGTGTTTGTACTTGATGCGCGAGCGATGCCAAAATCAGTCACCTTGGCGACCATATCACGGGTGATCATAATATTCTGAGGTTTAATGTCTCGGTGTATGACTTCTCGCCGGTGCGCATGTTCAAGCGCCAATCCGATCTGAATCAGAAGGGGGGCCGCGAGCCGATAATCGATCGGTCCGTGGCGGCGGATGATGTCCTTTAATGTACTGCCTTCAACATATTCCTGAACGATATAACGAATACCATCATGCGAGCCGTAATCTAGAACGCGCACAATATTGGGATGATCTAGACTGGCAGCAGCTCTCGCTTCAGTCGCAAAACGACGCACAAACTCAGGATCGTTCGCCAAATCCCCGTGCATGACTTTGACTGCTACCTGCATACCTGTATTCAGGTCATTTGCCAGGTAGACTGTAGCCATGCCTCCTTGCCCCAAAGCACGGACAATACGGTATCTTTCCGCAATATCCGTACCTGGTGGAAATGGTTGAGATGAAGTCATTCAAACCTCCTGTCAGGCAAAGATAACAACAGCCGTGACATTGTCGGGAGCTCCCGCCTGCAATGTTTGTTCAATAAGCGAATCAGCCGCGGCTTCGGGCGTTTCCGCACGGCGCAGCGTTTGCGTGATCGTTTCAGATGATAGCACCCCGTGCAACCCATCACTCGACAAAAGAAAACGGTCTCTTACGAGCAGATCGACGTGTACGATCTCAGGATCTACATATTCAGGGTAACCCAACGCCTGGGTCAGCACGTGACGTTTGGGATGTGTCGGCACTTCGCTTTCCGAAAGTGAACCCAAAGCGACCATCTGCCCCACATACGTGTCGTCTTCTGTCAACTGCTCAAGGGCGTTTTCCCGCAACATATAACAGCGGCTATCCCCGATATGCGCAACATAGCAACTGCGCTCATAGAGCACCGCCAGCGTAAGCGTCGTCCCCATACCCTCATTATCGTCATTTTCTAACGAAGTTGTATATACTTTGACGTTCGTCTTCTGAAGGGCGTCTTCCAGAATAAATTTCACACGTTCCGGATCGTTGATCTCTGGTAAGTGTTTTCTGAGATACGGCACGACATACTGAGCGGCCGTCAAGCTGGCGAGTGCGCCATTCTTATGACCGCCAAGACCATCAGCAACTACAAATACAAGCGGCCACTCACCTTCGCCGGCATCCAGCGCGAATGTATCTTCATTGCGTTCACGAATGAGCCCACGGTGCGTCATCCCCGAATAAAGTATTGAATGACTTGTCATTCCGTTTTTCCTTCAACTGTTAAATCCGAATACATACGGAATCCTACCCTGTCGCGATGTTTACACTGACAGCTGTAAACGGACGTTTCCTCGTCCGCTTTCTTGTCAGTTCTCACCTCAACGTTCAGGTTGTCCGACAGGGAAACAGCAGCGATCGGGAAGAATTCAAGCTTCATTTCACCGTCTGATTGTAGCATTCTGCCATAATATGCGCAACACAACCGCATCATAAGCCCCTCCGTCGCAGTCTCGCGATGTAGAAACCGTCCGAACCATCTCGATAAGACATGACCTGAACTGTTTGCGGTAGACGGGTTGAAAGCGGAAGAGGGATGTCATCTTTGAGCGCTACGGCAAGATCATCTCTCAAATCGTCAAGCACAAAGTCTCTCCCAATGTCAGAGTCCAGAAAAAGATTCACGCGAGTCTCATTCTCTTCCGGATTGATCGTACAAGTGGTGTAAAGCAATGTGCCACCTGGAGCCACGGCCCGAGCACCGTTCTCCAAAATTGCGTTCTGCGTGACGATAATACGGTTAATCGCAGCTCGTGTCATACGCGAACGGATTTCCGGACGTTTCTGAAGCAAGCCGAGGCCGCTGCATGGAACGTCACAGAGGACAAGATCAAACGCTTTCTCAAATTGCGATTCAAAGACTGTCGCGTCATGGAGTCGCGTTTCTATAAAACTGTGCCCCAGCCGCTTAAGTGTTTGGTCAAGTAAAGTGAGTCGTTCAGATGAAACGTCGCAAGCAAGCAGTTCGCAATCACGTCCTGTCAATTCTGCTATGTGACTCGCCTTTCCTCCGGGTGCAGCACAAAGATCAAGAACGCGATCCCCTTTTTTCGCGCCGGCAAGATGGCCTGCGAGCATCGCGGATTGCGACTGAATGGTGAAGAATCCGTCCCGGTATGCATCCATGGCAGTGACACTTTGTCCTCCCGGTGACACACCAAACGCCTTGCTTGGCCATGGAAGTTTTATGAGCTGAAATTGCGCAGCTTCATCGCCCTGGCTCCAGCATTCNNGGAACCGCGTCAGGTGATGTAAGTGCGGCTTCTCCTATTAATTTGGCGATATCATGCCCGTACCATTCTGTCATGAGATTAAACAGATCTTGCGGAAGCCCAACTTCAAGCGCTTGTGCGCCCTTTTCAGGAAGAGTCGGGCGTTCACGGGCAAGTTGGCGCATGACGCCATTCACAAATCCTGTTGTTTTCTCCCCGGCAAGCTGACGCGCGAGGTGGACGCTTTCGTCGCACGCCGCGGCTGTTGTGACTTGATAAGAGAAATAAAGCTGCCAGATTCCCGCGCGAAGGATGGTCCTCACCCAAGGGTCGAGCTTGTCCGGCGAACGCTTAGA
>LFTF01000008.1 GCA_001512945.1 Clostridiales bacterium DTU023
GCGGCCGAAAGGCCGTTTTTTCATCCGTGATTTTTTCTCCACGATCGGTAGGCATCTTGCTCATACACTGCGGAACAATAGAAAAAGGAGAAATGTTTAAAGAAAGGTCAATACTATTTCGGGCAAATCGGTAAATCCCAGGGTCTTACAGAACTGCACACTGGTGAATGCGCCGAAATGACGTATTTTTTGTAATACCCTAGAACAGTGAATGCGCCGAAATGGTGCGTCTTCATATAATTTTACAAAAAGCAAAATTCAATGTCGTACAATTGAATCATATGCAACCATAGAACCAGTAAATGAAAACAGAATTGCATATAAGAGGTAGACGTTACCATTAGCATTAAGGAATATAAAAGAGATGAATGAGTATAGAGCTAACTATAACGGAGATTACGTTGGAAAAAATAGATACATTTCTAATGATGAAGTTTGTGAAATTCTTTCCGCGATAGTCAGTGTGGACAGCACGTTTGGCCGCGAGGGAGACTGTGGGAGATTAATCGAGAAGATAGGCAAAGAGCATGGTCTGAACGTGGAACTAATGCCGGTTACCGAAGATCGATTCAATGTGATGATCACATTAGGTGCGGATAGTTATAAGGATCAAAAGCTGGGGCTTATGCTCCACGGGCATTACGATACAGTGCCGGTATTGGATATGGAAGATCCTTTTGTCACCAAAATACGTGACAATAAGATGTGGGGCAGAGGCATAGTAGATCAAAAATCAGGATTGGTCGCATCCATATGCGCGGCAATCGCGATCAAGCGCTCAGGTAGGCAGCTAAAAAAACCAGTGTGTGTAGCGGCTGTTGTAGACGAGGAATCGGAGCACAGAGGGAGCTATGCATTAGTTAAGAGTGGTGTTGATGCTGACTATGCTTTGGTGACCGAACCGACCAACACAAGAACGTGTGAGTTTGGTTGCAAAGGATCTACGCCCATATGCATCACAGTAAAAGGTCGCACGGCTCATTCCAGTAATCCGTCGGCGGGAGTCAATGCCATTCAAAAATCTATGCCCATCCTGGAAGGGCTTTTCGCTATGACCTTTCCGGAAGTCGACATCGATGAGCTTGGCAAACTGCAAGGGACGCTGTGTGTCAGTAAGATGGATGCGGGTACCGCGTACAACAATGTGCCGGGTGAAGCTGTCATATGGCTGGATAGAAGAACAGTGCCCGGTGAAGATGCCGCACTGGCATTGGCGCAAGTGAATGCGGTGNNATAGCGCGTCCGGATTGGCATTGGCAACCTATTATCGAACGGGGACTTAATCCCACCTATATAGATACCGATAGCGGACTCTTTCACATTCTTCAAAGGGCCGCGATCAAAAGCGGAATGGAGCCTCTCGAAAAAGGTTATTTCAACGGCTACAATGACATGGATTTTCTGGTAAATGATTTGAATATCCCAACATTGGTATATGGACCGGGCGATATGCAGATGGCACACAGTGCTCGTGAGGAAGTTGATATTGACGAGGTTTGCAATGTCACTGAAGTGTATTGCAACATGATTGAAGAAATCTGCATGTAAGGGCAGGGTAGTGGAAGAATAATGAAGATAGCGTTTGCAGTTTATCTTTTTGTAGAAGGAGCAGGAATAACACAATGTTAACTAAGCAACGGAGCGATGCGCTTATAGAGCTTTGCAAAAAATTGATTGGCACGTACAGTGTGACTGGCTCGGAAAAAGAGATTGCGTTGCTCGTCTGTGATCAAATGAAAATGGTTGGCTTTGACGAGGCTTGGGTGGATGATCAGGGCAATGCCATAGGCAAGATCTGTGGTACCGGCGGTGGCAAGACAGTGCTTTTAGATGGGCATCTGGACACCGTGGATGTTGCTGATAAAGATAAATGGGAGCACGATCCTTTTATCGCTGAGATAGACAATGGCAGGATTTATGGACGTGGCGCCGCTGATATGAAGGGGGCGTTGGCGGCCATGATTATGGCGGCCGGCTGGCTTGCCAGGGACAAGCGTCCAACGGGAGATGTCTACGTAACAGGCACCGCCATGGAGGAGATTGCCGAGGGGTGCAGTCTGTCACACATTCTTGAAAGTATTCACCCCGATGTTGTAGTGATTGGCGAGGCCAGCATGCTTAACCTGAACATCGGTCAGCGCGGACGGGGAGAGATTTTAGTACGCACAATAGGTAAACCCGCTCATTCTTCAAACCCTGAGGTGGGCGTCAATGCTGTTTACAAAATGATGAAACTTATTAAGGGTATACAGGATATACCTGTGTCCCTCCACGAGCTATTGGGCGATGGGATTCTGGAATTGACCGATATTATATCGTCGCCTTTCCCGGGTGCATCGGTGGTGCCTGAACTATGCAGCGCCACATTTGATAGGCGTTTACTGATTGATGACACCGAAGAATCCGTACTTGAACCTATCAATGCCTTGATAACTGAGCTTAAAAA
>LFTF01000029.1:0-1000 GCA_001512945.1 Clostridiales bacterium DTU023
ACAATGGCCTTCAACACATAGCGATCGTCGACCGCTACCGTGACGTCTGTCCCGTATGAGCTGACCGTCAGCTTGACTTTATTATTTCTTGTGTAATTGAAATTGATTACTTTAGCTTCGTCCACCGTTCCGGTTAACGCGTCGCCCGTGCTGTCCACGTAGGTGAAGAATCCCACAGGATCCACTTTGGTTACAGCGTAAGCTTCGCCGAATGCTTTGGTGTCTTCGGTGGTGCTGATGATCTCTACAAATCCCAGCTCATCTATCTCGACGTAATTGACCGTGATTGTGAGTTGATTAGGAGCAAATTCAGCTGCAACCGCAACATCTGAGATTACACTTGTATCAATACGAGGATTCTGTGTAGAATCGTCGCTCCATTTTACAAAGTGATAACCTTCAGCGGCTTCTGCCGTGACGGCTGTCCCTGAATCTCCGTGATTGATTGTTTGCGGGGTGGTCCCCATGATGCTGCCACCAACACCTGCGCTATACGTCAACGTGTAGGTCGCGGCTTTATAATTGGCCGTGATCGTCAGGTTACTTGTGACGTTCGTAAACGTTTTATCCCAACCGTCGAAAACATAGCCTGTCCTCGCTGGAATTATAGGCTCTATCGCGTCACTACCATGATCGACCGTCTGCGCCTCCGTGACAATCTGATTTTGTTCATCAAGGAAAACAAACGTCACCGTGTAGGTGATAACAGCTGGCATTTCCACCGGGCCATTTGCCGAGCTTGTCACGACGCCTTCATAGTCGCCTGTTGCAGTTGCAACGACTCGGACATACATGCCTTCATCGTCTTCAGTTAGTTCGTATGTCTCGCCTGTTGCTCCTGCGATTGCTACATAAGTGCCATCCGCAGCGTCTGCCTTCTGCCATTCATAGGTGACCGTGGCTGCTTCTGGTGAAGTTGTGGCTGTCAATGTTTGACCGACGACGGCGTCACCTTCAACACTCACATCCTTTAAGATCAACTTCAATTGGTTGATCGCAT
>LFTF01000029.1:1035-1346 GCA_001512945.1 Clostridiales bacterium DTU023
AATCGTCTTCGTCGAGGCCGTCCGCGTAATCTACTAATGCTTGTAAAGCTGATTTATCGACAACTGCGGGCTCACCCGTCACTTGCAAGGTCATCGTCGTATACGCGAGAACATCAACACCCGTCTCGAGAGACAGTTTTACGGCGTACTCGCCAACATCTCTCGGAGTAAACCGTAACTCGACCGATGTTTCCCAGTCAGGCGTTAATTCGAGGTTATCCCGGATGACTCCATCTGGAAGTAGCATCTTCCAAACGCCGTCGATATTAATCTCTAAATAGTACGCGCCCCCCGTGATTTCAAAAAGCAAA
>LFTF01000029.1:1460-4595 GCA_001512945.1 Clostridiales bacterium DTU023
TAACATCGCCTTGCTCGTCCAGTACCAGTACTTTAGTAATTTCGCCGAAGGCAGGCGTTGAAGACAGTCCGTTAAACCACCTGTAAGTGGCATCTAAATTCCTCAGCTCTAGATATTTTTCTTGTATGTCATCGTAGCTAACAAATTTATTAGTATCTTGGCTTACGTATGCCTTAAATCGGTTTCCATTAGTGTCATTGGCGAGCAACCCAAAGTAGAACGATGCCAACTTGGCATCGTCCAATTGGGGATTATAGCGATATGCCAGATAAGATTCTGCAAGCTCGTCAAAATCGATATAGTTATTGTTAGTCCCGTCATTTATCACGTAAGCTTTCGGCCCCTTAGTGGTGCCTACCTCTTGCGCAGCCACTAATGTGCCAAACGAAGACGTAAATACCATTAGGATCGCCAGAACGAACGCTAATTTTTTAGTTTTCTTGATCATAACAATTTCTCCTATGACTGATTTTGATTACTCGTACCTAATCCTGATTAGTGTTAACTGTTTTTAACTACTTTGACATGCGGACGATATTTCCCGTCCGATAAAATTTTCGTAATAATGGAGTATTCTCCATATTTAAATTGCATCGGTGCTCCATCGTAGGTAACAGTATAAGTTCCCGGAGTCGTTATCTTGACAAAGACGAAGGTGTAACCGGTTTGGGCTGTCCCTACTTCTGCATAGACGTTATAGTCAATTGCCGATGTAGTAGCCTCCGTCGTAGTCGTAGTAGTCGTGGCTTTCGTCGTAGCTTTTGTCGTAGCTTTCGTCGTGGCCTTTGTCGTAGCCTTTGTCGTAGCCTTTGTCGTAGCTTTTGTCGTAGCTTTCGTCGTGACCTTTGTCGTGGCAGTTGTATCTTCCGTAGACATAGGCGTGGTTGTCGTCGTGGCCGCCGTCGTAGTCGTAGTGGTCGTCACCTCGGTGACCGGAGCGGTCGTCATTTCTGTCTCCGGAGGAGTCGTCATCTCTGTGGTCGGAGCAATGGTCTCCGTTACTGTTGGCCCCGTTTCGGTTTGAACCGGTTCATTCGGTGTGCGATCGCAACATCTGATTAGTAAAATAATCACGATTATGATCGCGAGCAACGCAATAATAGTAAAAAGAATTTTCCTTTTCTTGTTACCCTGATCATCACCTTTTTTTCCATTTAACACGATATCTTTGTTTGCCATAATCTGACTCCTTCTCCTCGTTCCAAAAATTGTTTTGTTTTCTTAAGTGCGGCCATCAGCATCTTTGTAGATGCTTTATAAGCTTTTTTTGTTGCAGGTGTGATCTTTGCCTTTTACACAAAAAAGTCGCCTCTAAAACGCGACTTTAATATTGCTCGATCACATTTTTCTGCGTATTGCTACAGCAACTGCTATCAATTTGTTATCCTTGCTTTTCAATTTATTTGCTATAACGGATTATTCTTCAAGATAATCCTCGTTGAGTGTGATTATAGCATAAATACAGTAGTTTTTTTTTGATTCTGCGTAAGACTATAGCCTAGCTTAGTACTACTATTGAACATTCGGCTAAAAATCTCCCCTTTTATTAAGTCGTACAATAACAATTTCCACATAAACCAACATTTGCGCCATCTTTGAGTGACAAATAATGAGTTTATATGTCAATTTAGGCTATATGCTCCACCTATCTGATAGTTAGCTTATTTTCTTATTCTCACGATAACAACAATCAACAGTGCCACATGCAAACCTCACCGCTTTTCGCTTGTTTCCAGAAAAAGTCTAAGGGGTTCTACCGTCTATCATCCGGCTTTACCTCCTTAACCCACACAATCAAACAATACTCTATCGGTAAATGCTTACAGTTTGTCGATCAGTTCGAGTACTTCACTGGTTTCCGGAATGTCTTTCATCGAGTGCCCATAATGGATAAACCTCAGTGTCCCTTTCTTATCGATCAACATCTGCGCGGGCATGCGTCCCAGCTTAAACAGATTGACTTTCTGACCGTATAGTTTAATGACAGAGTGAGTCTCGTCGGGAATACCTGTAAATTCCAAACCGTGTTCTTGCCAGTAATCGCCAAAACTCTTCGCGTTCTCAGGTCCCACCACAATAATCTCAGCGTCTCTTTTTACGAACTCATCATAATCTTGATGCAACTGCATCATATGCTTTCTGCAGAACGGTCAGACGAATCCTCTGTTAAATACGATCAATACATTTTTCTTGGTCTTGTAATCAGACAACCTGATTGTGTTTGATTTGAAATCATCGATTTCAAAATCTGGCGCCTGTTTGTTCAACTCAATGCTAGCCATTTTTATGTCTCCTTATTATTTATTTTTATTTAACTATATTAGACTTTTAATCGCCCGTTCTGCCCACTTAGAATCCTTGTAGATCGCTCTGCCCACGCCAATCAAATCAGCCTTGTTGTCACAAAGAAGTTTTTCCGCGGCATTAGCGTGAGTTATTCCGCCGGTCAATATAACCGGAATCGACACAACTTGCTTGATCGCGTGGGTCAATGGTGAAAAATAACCCTGGCTTTCGACATCAGGCGCACTATAGCCACAAACCCCCCCCCGATATATCGAGCATATCAACGCCCGCTCTTTCAAATTCTAAAGCCGCGATCACACTGTCCTCAATGGTAGTGCCACCCTCCGTATAGTCAGAAGCACCCAATCGCAGGAGAATAGGGAAATCAGGTCCCACAACCTCTCGAACAGCTTTGATAATCTCTAAATGAATTTTAATTCGGCCAAGTACCTCTCCGCCATAGTCATCCGCCCGCTTGTTGGTAAGGGGAGAGAAAAACTGATTGAGAAGATACCCATGCGCCGAATGAATCTCAACTCCATCAAAACCAGCTTGTTTGACACGCAAGGCAGCTGTTTCAAATTCTTCAATGATGATGTTAATCGCTTCTCGACTTAGTTCCTTGGGCACAACATCCATACGCGGTCTCGCGATGGCAGATGGTCCAACGGGTTCATAACCTGTAACGGATTGACTGGCGGCGCTTCCCGCATGATTGATTTGCATCACAGTCTTAGACCCATTTTTATGAATAATCGATGATAAGTCTCGCAAGCCTTCGATAACACTGTGCTCCGCCACAGAAAGCTGACCTTCGCCGGCCTTGCCCTGTTGCGTTACAAAACTGTG
>LFTF01000029.1:4621-6484 GCA_001512945.1 Clostridiales bacterium DTU023
TAATAAATATGACATATCAGCCTCCTAATGTATTAGCCCTAACCTATATATACTATAGATAACCTCTCAATTAAAAAAGTGGGGCCGGTGTGATACCGGCCCCATGAGTTAGAAATTATCTTGGATACCTTTTAAGTATCCTATTTTACAACTAACTGAAGTCTTCGCGCTTTCTAGCTACTTGCGCGTGCACGATGAGTAGTATTGCTCCGGCGATAAAGAACACGCCTACGTAAATCAACCCGCTCATCGACTCTCCTGTCGGCACGACGGGTTCTCCTGGTTCAGTGGGATCCGGCGCTACCGGTTTTAGTGACCACTTGGCTTCAAGTGTCATGTTCTTAGCGGGCATCGTCGCAGGCAGATCCGGGATCCAGCCATTAAACGTGTAGCCTTCACGGGTTGGGTCGGCAGGCTTGTTAATCGCTGTGCCGGCCTCCTGAGTGATGGCCGCTACAACGCTGCCTCCTTTGCTGTCAAAGGTAATCGTATACTTAATCGTTTCTACCGTGACCATACGTGTTGCAACGGCCTTGTTACCGTGGCTGTCGTACACGTGGTACGTGAGCGTATAAACACCTGGCTTGGTCACATCGACAACACCTTCGATGATAATCTCATCTGTGAGATCACCGTCCTCGTTGTCATATGCGGTGATACCTGCCATTGGATCAAATGCGTCTTTCTCCGTGATCGTCTTATCAGACACTCCGAAGAGTTGTGGACGTCCGAGAATACGGACGGTCTTTGTTGCGGTGGTCGTGCGACCGGCCGCGTTCGTCACCGTATAGGTAAACGTGTATGTACCGGGGATACCTGCCGCAAAGGCTTCGGGGAGATCACAAGCGGCCGTGACTTGATCCGTGAGGTCTCCCTCAACCGGGTCTGTCGCCGTAACACCTTCCAGCGGATCGAACGTATCGACGTCCTCCGCGTAGATATCCTTGGCGTCTCCCACGTTGAGCTCGGCATCACCGAGAACGATCATCGAGCGGACAACGATCGTCTCATTGCCCGCGCGATCCGAGACTCGGAATACGACACCGTAGATGCCGGCAGCGAGCGGCTCTCCGTCATAAAGCACGCCGTTCACCATGATCGTCGGATTACCTGCAAGACCGCTTCCTCCATCCTCATCTTCCGCCTCTGCGGACAGGACGATTGCGTCTTCAACATCGAACACCATGGCATCTAGAAGCTCAATCGGCGGATCCGCGTCAACCTGTTTGTCATAAAAAGGTGTCAAGGTCGGGGCAATCGTATCGCCGCGAAGCTGAATCTTTTGCAACAAGTAATCAGGCGATTCAAAGTCTGCCAGATCCTCTATTACGAGACGAATGAACTCGTTGGGCTTTACTGCCTCGATAAGCCGTTCAAACGGCCTCTCGTTGATCTCGGATCCTTCGCCCTCCAGATCGTAGTAGTCCAAAATGACGTCACCGTTGATCGCGAGCTTATACCCGAACGTATTGTCGGACGCGGTGCCTGTGATGTTGACATCCACTTCGGATTTATTGGTCCAGATGATGAGCGGTGGCTGGTTGCCGATGAGTTCATCAGGATCCGGCGTCCCCGCGGGGAATACAAACTCTCCGTCCACACTGTCCGGATCTGTTTCGAACACAAGGTTCGGAACACGACTATCGCAATAAAGGCGTATTTTCGTGTTTATAAATTCGTCATCTTGTAAATCGAACGCATTGACATTTACATAGTTTGTGCCTTCGCGAAGTGTCAGTGTATGCGTCCATTCACCTCCCGAATCGAGTGTCACCGGGACATCGTCGATGAAGAGCAGACTGACGTTTTCATGCTCACCTTTAAGTACGAGTTCGTGGGTATCGGCCTCCACATCCATGTGTA
>LFTF01000114.1:0-403 GCA_001512945.1 Clostridiales bacterium DTU023
GTGTCCTCCGGGCCATGATGACAGCTTGCTTGATGCCAAAAGAACTGGCGGATAAATACGCTACACTTTGCGACTCACTTGCAGAGCGCGAAAAGGACGCCGTCAGGGCAGAAGAGCTCCGAAAAATGGCGGACAACATGAGGATTGTTCCTTGGAATGGAGCGGAAGATTTCCACCAGGCAGTTCAATCGCTCTGGTTCACACACATGCTCGTCATGTCCGACGAGAAGTACCCGGGACCGGGCGTATCGTTCGGAAGACTCGACCAGTACCTCCTTCCGTATTTTCAAAAATCAAAAACAGACGGTATGACAGAAGAGATGATGAAAGACATCCTCGGATGCTTTTGGGTTCACTGCAATA
Source organism: Clostridiales bacterium DTU023 (assembly GCA_001512945.1). Lineage (GTDB taxonomy): Bacteria > Bacillota > Clostridia > Saccharofermentanales > DTU023 > UBA4923. The sequence goes on from LFTF01000114.1 coordinate 364, forward strand.
CAGCCTATGACGCGCAGATCCGCGTCGGGGGCAACCAAGG
>LFTF01000114.1:429-1613 GCA_001512945.1 Clostridiales bacterium DTU023
ATGATCGATGAGATGAGCCCCATTCTCGAACCCAAGCCTAATGTGCGCCTTCATCGCAACAGCCCCGACCGCCTGCTCGATCAAGTGGTCGATATGGTGTCACGCAGCCAGGGAGCGCCTTTCCTCTTAAACTTCGATGAACGCTCTGTCGCGGGAATGTTATTACAAGCCCAACAATCGGGACAGGAAACGCTGATTAATGCAGATAACGTCCACGACTACGCGGCCGTCGGCTGTCTTGAAAACACGATGGCCGGCAACGACCGATCAGGTACCGTCGACAACAATATTAACCTCTTGAAAGCAATGGAACTCGTCTACGGAAACGGCAGTGATATGCTCCCCTATCTTGACCCTATGTCAGGCAAGTGGAGTAAGATCCGTCAGGAAGGCCCAAAGACGGGAACGCTGGAAGCGCTCACTACCTGGGACAATTTCTTTGACGCCTATGTTGAACAGACCAAATTCATCGTCCGCAAAATGGTAGAAACGTACGAGTTGAGCGAATCGATCCGGGCCAAGTTCAACCCAACACCCTACCTGTCCATACTTGTAAAAGGATGCGCGGAGCAAGGACTTGACGTCACTCAAGGAGGTGCCGAACTGTCGTATACGACGATGGAAGGCGTGACCTTCGCGACGACCGTTGACTCACTTCTCGCCGTAAAATATCTGGTTTACGACAACAAAGAATGTTCATTGGAAGAACTCGTTCAGGCTTTGAAAGACAACTGGGAAGGCCATGAAATTTTGCAATCGAAGGCACTCCACCGCGCGCCCAAATATGGGCGAGATGACGAAGACAGCGACACCTTCGCCTTGAAAGTCATGGAGCTTTGGGCCGATGAAGTTTGGAAATATAAGACGCAGTCGACCAACCGGCAATTTCGACCGGGCATGCTGTCCTGGAATTACTGGATCGGCGCGGGCTATATCCTGAAAGCCAGCGCCAACGGCCGCACCGAAGACCAATTCCTGTCGAACGCCATCTGTCCTTCCAACGGAGCGGACCTCAACGGACCTACCGCTAATAGCAACTCCGTAGGAACCGCGCTCGGCGGGAAGACGCCTTGCGGCGAATATGTGAATATCCTCCCGAACGGCGCAAGCCATACCATCACGTTCAACGCCTCACTCGCGAGAACACCGGAACACAAAGCCAAACTGAAATCTTTCCTGAAGGG
>LFTF01000114.1:1654-2120 GCA_001512945.1 Clostridiales bacterium DTU023
GCACATCCCTCTGATTACCGCCACCTGCTGGTTCGCGTGACCGGCTACAACGCTTACTTTACGTCGATTGGCAAGGAACTCCAGGATGAAATCATCGCGCGCGAAAGCCACCTCCAGTACTGATTGAAAGAAGCGTTCGATGCGAATCTTAAACATCCAAAGAATGTCAACGGAGGACGGGCCGGGCCTGCGAACCACCCTGTTCGTAAAGGGCTGTCCTCTGTCCTGTGCGTGGTGTCACAATCCGGAAAGTCTCTCAAGAACGGCACAGATCGAATGGCTCGGGGAGCGCTGCATTGGGTGCGGGACATGTGTTTCCGTATGCCCGGAAGATGCCCTTGAGCTGACAGATGAAGGGCTGGTAATAGACCGTGAGCGGTGCACCCTCTGCCTCCTGTGTTCGGAACAATGCCCCACGCGCGCCATTGAGACGCGCGGGGAAGACAAGTCGGTCGATGAGCTCGTC
>LFTF01000056.1:0-285 GCA_001512945.1 Clostridiales bacterium DTU023
TTGTAGAAGGCTGTGTAATACTCATGGAATTTATATTTTCTTGACTCGAGTTCTAGTGCCATTGCTTTCACCTCAACTGAATAAAAACCTTTTACCGTTTACGATTGTTTAAGTAGATCTTTGTTTATTATACAGATGTCTGTTGTGCCGGTACTCCAAGCTGTTTTAAAAGCTCGTCGGGATTATAAACCGGATTTTTGCAAGCGAAGTTCTCGCATACATATGCGGCAAAGGGATGGGATGTGTCATAACCTGTGAGTTCGGGGAAAGCTTGCTCGGTTTCAA
>LFTF01000056.1:314-656 GCA_001512945.1 Clostridiales bacterium DTU023
GCTGTAGACTTGCCGTGCCTCAGCATTATCTTTCTTTGCGGTGATTATGATCTGCCTAAACGGGACAGTTTTGGCAAAAAGCGATGCGACGAAGTGAACATGGGCACCCGGCATACTTGCAGCAATACCCGAGAACGACAAAATTGCTTGATCACACATATCCGACAGATTGGTATCACCGGTCAGCCTGGCAAGACGGCCGAGACACTCGATGGCGCGTGAATTGCCTGAAGGCATCGCACCGTCGTATTCGTCTGTTGGACGGATAAACAGCTCGTCGTCTCCTGTGCGTGTCATATAGAAGCGATTTTGCTCGTCGTCCCAGAAAAGCGATACCATGCG
>LFTF01000056.1:780-1417 GCA_001512945.1 Clostridiales bacterium DTU023
GACACAATGCCTCGATCATGAGCCCGTTCCACGAAACCGACAGCTTGGTGTCTTTGAACGGCCGAATTCTTTTATTCCTCAGGTCATAGAGTTTTTGCAATGTTTGATCGCAACTCTCATCGCTTCCCGTGATGTGCAGTATGTTTTTGCCCTCGAAATTGCCTTGCCTGCTCACACCGTAATTGTTTTCCAGACAGCACAGCTCATCAGATGTGAGCTTTTCTTTGAGTTCGTCGTATCCGAATACGTAGAACTTGCCTTCTTCTCCCTCTGAGTCGGCATCCTCTGCGGAATAAAAACCGCCAGATTCCGAACGCATATCACGCAGAACGTAATTGGCAATACCGTCAATGATGGTACGGTACGCTTGGTTATTAGTTGCGCTAAACGCTTCGCTATAGGCAAGCAGGAGCAGGGCGTTGTCGTACAGCATTTTTTCAAAGTGCGGAACCAGCCACTCTCTGTCTGTCGAGTAGCGTGAGAAGCCGCCGCCTATATGATCGTATAAGCCGCCTCGATACATCTGAATAAGTGTGTGTTCTGCCATGTGCAGCGCAAGGGCATCGTTATATGCCTTACTGTACTTTAAAAGAAACAGGATGTTGTGAGGCGCGGGGAACTTGGGGCTTTGAGAGAA
>LFTF01000056.1:1429-1831 GCA_001512945.1 Clostridiales bacterium DTU023
ATGCTCCGCGTGCTTTGCTTTGAAAGATGGTCGATTATGATCGCGCTGTTTTTTAGAAGGTCCTGTCTGTCGGTATTCCACAAGCGCGCTATATTGGCGCACAGCTCGATAAAGCCTGTCCTGCCGTATGCGCCGTGTTTGGGGAAGTATGTGCCGGCGAAGAAAGGCTCCTTGTCTGCCGTCATAAATACGGACAGCGGCCAGCCGCCGCTGCCCGTCATCGCCTGGCAGACGCTCATGTACACTTCGTCAATATCCGGACGCTGCTCTCGATCCACCTTGATGCTCACAAAGTCGGAATTGAGCACCGCGGCGACCTCTTCGTCCTCAAAGCTCTCATGCGCCATCACGTGACACCAGTGGCAGGTGGAGTAACCGATCGACAAAAAGATCGGTTTATCC
>LFTF01000056.1:1875-2615 GCA_001512945.1 Clostridiales bacterium DTU023
GGGAGGATTCGTGTATTAGGCTGTTGGGCGTCTGGTGCTCGTCATTCATAGGGGCCTCCGTTGTTGGTTTACTTATGCTTCTTTTAATCTAAATAATCTGTCAGATAACCATACCCTGCTGTTTGCATGTCGTCAGCGGCGATGAACCGCAACGCGGAGCTGTTCATACAGTAGCGCACACCTCCGGGCGAACTGTTTTCTCCGTAGAACACGTGTCCAAGATGCGAGTTGCCCGCGCGGCTTCGGACTTCGACGCGCGTCATGCCTATGGAGTTATCGGACAGTAGTACCAATACGTTGTCGTCGATGCTCTTTGAGAAACTGGGCCACCCTGTGCCGCTGTCGAACTTGTCTCTGGACGAGAACAGGGGTTCGCCCGTCACGATATCCACATAGATACCCGTCTCGTGGTTATCCCAAAACTCATTATTAAAGGGCGGATCGGTTCCGGCATTCTGTGTGACATCGTATTGTGCATCGGTCAGTCTCGCCCTGATGTCGTCATCGGAGGGGCGGGGGTAATCCGCGGGATCGACGATCGCGTTTGCCGCGAGCACGAATTGTTTTTGAGTGATGTGGCAGTAGCCGCCCGGGTTTTTGTCGAGGTAGTCTTGATGGTATGCTTCCGCATCGTAAAAGGACGTAAGCGGCTTGATCTCAACTTCGAACGGTTCATAGCGCAAACGCTCTACGTTTGCGATACGCTCTACTGTCGCCTCGGAAGTATCGTCTGCGTAGTA
>LFTF01000056.1:2696-3680 GCA_001512945.1 Clostridiales bacterium DTU023
GGCTTGTATTCGACTCGTACCGTTTCCCGATACCCTGTGGTGCCACTTGAGACTTCGGCGTACGTGGGGTCAGTGCCCTGACCGTTGGCGTATCCGCTGGTCGCCTCGATGACACCCGGCAAGGATTCCATCAGTTTTTCTAAACCCCAAAAGCATCCGCCGGCTAAATAGATAACCTCGACACCTTCCTGCTCGACATAGGTTGTATCTCCCACCGATTCCCCGGTTGGTGTTGTGTTGCTCTCAGTAGGTTGCACATCAGTGCCTGGTATAATACCGCAGGCGGCAATTGCGACCGCGAGCGCAGTGATCGCTATAATAATAAGAAATCGTTTCATGATTGGTTCTCCCTTTCGGACGCACTATGTACGCCCGATATGGTCCTTGGGCCATTGTCGATCTATGATAGTCGTTGCAAGGGTGTGAAGTGGTATCTTACGTATTGAAAAGCGCAGCACCAACAGCTAGCAGAACTGATCAGTGATGTCTAAGTAGCCACTCTAAGCTGATTACATACATGAAATTAGCTTTCAAAGAAGAAGATATCGCCCGCCGTGCCGTCGTTGTATTCGGTTCGAGGATATGATTTGACAAGCTCATAAACGCCATTCGTATACTCGTTTATTACTCGGTTCCAAAAATGCACACTGCCCAAATTGTCCGGGTGCAGCTTGAGCTGCCATCTGCCCTTATGAAGTTCGAGCACTTTGAAGAAGGCTTGCTTGCCGACGCTTGACCGACGGTATTTGTACAATACGAAAAACTCGGCCATTTGGAAGTCGGTTTGTCTGTCATCCACTTCCGGGAGATTGTTGACCATAGCAAATCCGGCCAGCTTATGATCAGCATAGATGAAATAGGCCCATCGTTCGTTTTCGGTCCAATAATGATCAAAATAGGGGTAACCAAAAAGGCCTAATTCGTTTACATCACGTTTATTCCATTGCGAAAATTCATAATCGTATTTTTCCAATAGATTTCTTA
>LFTF01000056.1:3767-4359 GCA_001512945.1 Clostridiales bacterium DTU023
ATTCGGCAGTTTTCTTCTAAATCGTCAGCCCCTTTTAGCGTGATGACTTTACATTCGAGCAACCGTTGCCATTGATCGTGTGAAGCCTTGCTTCTCATGTCGAGCCCACCCTTGTCATACTCTCTGGCCCAGTTAACAAATTTGATGTGGTTGTAATACATATCGCCGCCACGTTCTATTCTGTTACCGTATTCATTTTTTTGTCTGTCGATGATGCGTTGAATGCGAGTCGGTGTGTCAGTTTCTAATCGAATGGCTAAGGTGAAAAGAGGGATTAACTCATCGCCCCATTTGATAATCGATCCAGAAAGGACAACATTGTTTGAGTTTGCGATATCTCTTTTTAAAAGCTCGACTCTTTCTGACGCTTTCCGTTTTTCTGTGAATGGGGGGTCGCTTGGAACCCAAAAATAGTTGTCTGCATCTAATAAGGTAAATCCTGCGCGATCGCAGAGTTTTCTACCTAGTGTGGTAGTGCCTGAGCCTGAAGCGCCGAAGATGTGGATTATATGTTTCACGACTCCCCTTTAACCAGCACAGAATTCAACTTGATGCAAATACTCATTATTAACGGCAAGCTTCATTTTATTTC
>LFTF01000044.1:0-1895 GCA_001512945.1 Clostridiales bacterium DTU023
CTTTGCGGGTGAACGACAACATCAATAGTGCGGTGCTCCATATCAAAAAGATGGCAGCCTTCTAACACTTCGAATGCCTTGTTCATTAACGTCGCTGAATCTATTGTGATCTTGTCGCCCATTGTCCACGTGGGATGGGCAAGCGCTTCAGCAACCGTCACTCCCGAAAGCTGGTTGCGCGACAGTCCGTGAAATGGACCCCCGGAACATGTGAGAACTATACGGCTCACACTTCCTTCAGGAGATGCGAGCGAACACTGCCAAATAGCGGAATGTTCACTGTCAACAGGTAGGATCCACGCGCCGGAACGTGATGCAAGCCGCTTGACCTCATCTCCGGCAACGACCAAACTTTCCTTGTTCGCGAGGGCAATTTTTTTCCCTGCTGACGCCGCTCCAAGAACAGGTTCAAGCCCCGCAAACCCTGTGATCGCTGCGACAACAGTATCTGCCTCAGGATGGGTTGCAACCGAGAGAGCTCCCTTGCGGCCGGTCACGATACAGGGGTTCGTAAATCCGTCAGGAGTATCCGCGGCCAGATGGGCGATTAGCGCTTGTTTGGCACTTTCATCTATGACGCTTACATAGCTTGGTTTAAACTCGACGATTTGCCGGGCAAGCAAGGATACATTGCGTCCCGCTGCCAGAGCGACTACACGGTAGCCCTCCTGACGGGCAACCTCCAGCGACTGACAGCCAATTGAGCCGGTAGAACCAAGAATTGTGATACTTTGTGTTGGGGGAACAGGCGCGTCAAGCCGGGTCGGTACAACACGAGCTCCGCCATTCTGGTTCATGTCGCTATGCAATCGCCTGCGCGAGAATGGCAAGAAGTAACATCGCAGGCTGTGTCATGAACGTGCTGTCAAAGCGGTCCGAGACACCTCCGTGTCCGGGAAGCAGAGTGCCGAAATCTTTGATGCCGCACCAACGTTTCAAAGCCGAACTTTTCAGGTCACCAAACGTCGCGGCAAAACTCATAATGATTGCGGCAAATACAGCGAATACCACGGAAGCCCACGTCGAATAACCGATCGATTTACCGATGACAAGCGGGAAATAGATAAGATAGAGGACAATCGTGCCTGCAANNGTGCCTGCAATGCCTCCCACAGTCCCCTCCCACGTTTTATTTGGACTGATAACGGGAGAGAATCTAATTCGACCCAAAAAACGACCTGCAAAATAAGAGCACATATCTGAGACCCAGGCCGTCAAAATAGCGAGAACAAACCAGTGCCAGCCAAGCTTGCAACCATAGAGCAACGCGATGGTCGCCGCAAGCGGCATTGATGCCGAGAGCACCAAGGCTGACTCAGCGACTGTCTGCGGCAATTTCTCCGGTGTACCCCGCCACATGCGAATCAAGCCAGATAGAGGTAGGAAAAAGAGCGCGAACAACGCGTAATAGCCAAAAATACGCGGCGCCACCACTGTATTGATCGACGCGTCAATGCCTGATGACAGACCGCGCAGGAATGTACCGCTCAAGACGCCTGCAAAAGAGGTCAGGCCAAGTACCACAGAAGCGATCGCTATCGGCAGCACTGCAATACCGGGAAGTCGCAGATTAACAGCTCGACTCTTCTCGAGGGCAGTTAGAAATGTGATGGCCATCCAGAGAATGACAGGAATTATGGGAACCCAGAGACCAGGGATGATAAAAACAGCCATCACGCCTACGTAGGCAACCGCCGTGATAACACGGGTCATCAGTTCTGAACTTATCTTCATTTCATCCTCCTCATATAACCGACTTCGGTAAGGCAAATTTAATAACTTGTCTCTCCCCTTATACTCCCGAAACGGCGCTGGCGCGTAGAATAATCCTCCAGCGCTCGGTCCAATTGTTGTGCTCCAAAATCTGGCCAAAGACAGTCATCTGTGTAGAGTTC
>LFTF01000044.1:1951-3637 GCA_001512945.1 Clostridiales bacterium DTU023
CAGAATCAGCTGCTATCGCGCGAGCGGCTGAAACAATTTCACTGCGCCCTCCATAGTTGAACGCGATAACTAATTGCAGTGCCGTGCGATCTTTCGATGTCTGTTCCGCCTCATCCATCGTCCTCGTCACGTCTGCGGGCAGTTGACTGCGTTCACCTATAAAACGCAGGCGAATCCCTTCTCGCTCCATCTCAGCGGCATATTTTTTGAAATATTGGGCAAAAAGGCGCATTAGCGCGTTGACCTCGGAACGTGGTCGGTGCCAATTCTCTGTCGAAAAAGCGTAAACAGTCACATATCGTATAGCTCGTTCACGGCATAGCACACAAAGATTGCGAAGATTTTCAGCTCCCTTGCGGTGCCCGATCTCACGGCGCAATCCACGATTTTCGGCCCATCGACCGTTACCATCCATGATGATAGCAAGATGAGTCAGGATACCCTTGCCCATCGTTTCCTCTTCGAAAATCTCCGTCATCACATGCGCCAATCAACGGTTTGACCGTCAGATTTCCATAATTTCCGTTGTCTTGAGTTCAATGGTATCGTCAACTTTTTCGATATAAGTATCTGTCAGTTTCTGAATTGCCTCGCCCAAACTAAAATTTACATCCTCCGATATTTCTTTGTCTTTCAACAGCGCTTTGAAATGATCGTTGGCTTCGCGGCGGATATTGCGGACAGATATCTTCGATTCTTCGCCCTTTTTAGTGACATCGCGCGTCAAGTCGCGGCGACGCTCCTCTGTCATAGCGGGGAAAGCCAGTCTGAGGCATCGCCCGTCATTCATGGGATTGATACCGATATCGCTTGCCTGGATCGCACGCTCAATCTCTTTGAGCATGCTCGAGTCCCAAGGCGTAATAATCAGCATTTTAGCTTCAGGAATCTGAATGTTTGCGACCTGCTGCAACGGCGTCGGAACACCGTAGTAAGGGACAACAATCGAATCGAGAACATGTGGATTGGCTCTCCCCGCACGGATAGTGCGCAGATCGGCTTCCAGTATCGCGATTGATTTCTCCATTTTCCCTTCGTAAACGTTCAGTGTTTGTTCATGTATATCTGTGGGTGCCATAGGTTATCCCTCCTTTATCAGTCTTACGTCTATATTCTACCAAAATGATGCCTGTGTATCTAATACAAGTATTCCATTGATCAGCGAACGAGCGTCCCCATCGATTCGCCACCGGCTACTTTCAGAATATTTGCGGGGTCCGTTCCGTTAAACACAATAAGTTTCAATCCATAGTCGCGGCAGAGCGCTGCCGCTGTGGCGTCGATAACTCTGAGTTTACGTTCGAGTATGTCGTTGAACGTAAGCTCCCTCAAAAGCATCGCATCTCTGTGCTCATTTGGGTCTTTATCATAGACACCGTCAACCAGCGTCGCCTTCAAGATGACATCAGCTTTTATTTCTGCCGCCCGGAGCGCCGCTGCCGAATCGGTTGAGAAAAAAGGACTTCCGGTGCCGCCGGCAAATACAACAACCCGCCCCTTTGCCAAATGGCGCCTCGCTACAGCGCCGTTCATAGGTTCTCCAACAGTTGGAAGTGGAACAGCTGACATCAATCGCGTTGACACTTCTTGACGTTCAAGCGCGTCAGTAAGCGCAATCGAATTCATGACCGTGGCGAGCATGCCCATCTTATCGGCAGCCATTCTGTCCATCTCGGCGCTTTTGCG
>LFTF01000044.1:3676-18529 GCA_001512945.1 Clostridiales bacterium DTU023
TTTGAATGATGGACGCATAACGTGTAAGCATTGCTGGGTCAATCCCGTTTCCGGTTCCCCCCGCGAGCGATTCGCCCGATATCTTCAATAAAAGCCGACGATAGTTCATCGTATTCCCCTTCCCGATTGCAAAGTGCAGAAGTGTCTGATTGCTATTATCTCATAATCCGTCACTTGACGGAATTTTTCGCACAAAAAGAGGGCGCGTTGCGCCCTCTTACTAGTATTGCCAGTTGGCTATTTGCTAAGTTGTGAAGCGACCTCTTCCGCGAAGTCTTCACATTTCTTTTGAAGACCCTCACCCATTTCATAGCGGACGAATCGGCGAACTTTGATATTTTCACCAATTCTGCCAATCATCTCCTTGACGAGTTGCTCACATGTCTTGCTTTCATCACGAATAAAAGACTGCTCCATCAGGCAAACTTCCTCGAAGTATTTCTCTAAACGCCCTTCAACGATCATCGCGATGATTTTCTCTGGTTTACCAGCCTTGACAGCCTGAGATCGAGCGATTTCTTGTTCGCGTTCAGTCACATCTGCCGGGACTTCTTCGCGTCTCACATAGAGAGGATTCATCGCGGCAACCTGCATTGCCAAGTCGCGAACCATTCTCTTGAAGTCTTCGTTCTTTGCCGCAAAATCTGTTTCGATATTGACTTCAATCATGACGCCGATCCGGCCGCCGTCGTGAATATAGGAATCTACGATTCCCTCAGCGGCAATACGCCCCGCTTTTTTCTCAGCCGTTGCGAGATCGTGCTCGCGAAGCCACTTAATCGCGTTTTCCGTATCACCTTCCGACGCTTGGAGTGCTTTTTTGCAGTCCATCATGCCGGCTCCCGTCAATTCTCTCAACTCTTTAACCATTTGTGCGGTTACTTGCATCTTATGCCTCCAATCCCGTATATCGGTAAATCATATTTGAATTTTAATTGTTCCGTTCGTGCTTACTTTAAAGCCGACACAAAAGTTCTGCTTAATTGTTGTCTTCGTAATCGTCACTAAATGGCGATGCGGATTCTCCGGTCGCAGCGGTTTCATTGAGCGCCTGGACTTCAAATCCTTCTCTGCCCTCGATTACCGCATTTGCCATAACACTTGTAATCAGCTTGATGGCACGGATGGCATCATCGTTGCCAGGGATAACGAAATCGACCTCTTCAGGGTCACAGTTGGTATCGACGATTGCGACGATTGGGATCCGAAGCCTGCGCGCCTCTGCTACGGCAATGTGTTCATCTTTCGTATCAACCACAAAGATGCACGAAGGCAGATGCTTCATTTCCGCGATTCCACCGAGGTTGCGTTCAAGCTTCTCGAGTTCAAGGCGGTATCCTGCGACTTCCTTTTTAGGAAGACCATACCAGGCAGCGCTCTCATTCTCTGCACGCAATTCATGCAGCCTTTCGATACGCTTTTTAATTGTCTGAAAGTTCGTTAACGTGCCGCCTAGCCAGCGGTTATTGACATAGTACATCCCGCAACGTGTTGCCTCTTCGCGGACCGCATCCTGTGCCTGCTTCTTTGTGCCTACAAAGAGAACGGAACCGCCTTTTGACGAGATTTCATTGACGAATTGGTACGCCGTCTCAATCTTGCGCATTGTCTTCTGTAAGTCAATGATGTAAATCCCGTTACGCTCCGTAAAGATATAGGGAGCCATTTTAGGGTTCCAGCGTCGGGTTTGGTGGCCGAAATGAACGCCACCCTCAAGTAATTGTTTCATGGAAACGATAGCCATAATTCCTCCTGTTTTTTCCTCCGGCGTGCTCCAATACCCGTCATGCGGGCAACAGGAAAGACGCGCCGTGCGTTTTCTCCAGAATCATAACACACGCGCAACCTGCAGGCAAATCCTTTTCAACGTGATGCGTTTGTCCAGATCTGATATAGTAAACGAAAGCAAACGGGAGCGTCGCGCCTTTGCGTGCATCTTTGACAAGCTGCGCAAAAAGGCTGCCGCCCATACACCATTCCTTGGAGGGATATTGAAGATGATTTCGAACTCACTTTTAAAATTCGCAGCCGGAGAAGACTGGCATGTCTACAACGGCGATGAATACGTTTTTGGGGACATCAACGGATACACTGTCACAGCGAAAACAAATGATATACTTACTTCCTTTTTTCTATCAATCGCCGGAATAGCTCCGGAAAAACTCATCGAGTTGACGGCATGGCTCGAATCAAGCCGCTTTCCCTTAAAGCTTGTTGACTACGAGATGACAGACAATTTTGTCGCGATCCGGGCCAAAGATACGGCTTTTTCAGGATCGGCGAACCAAATCAAACGATTCCTCACGCAAATCTCAGAGAAACTGGAAACGCTCGATGTTGAACCAGATAATTGTGTGATTTGCGGGTTGAAGGCGCAACAAAAAGCCCTTTATGTTGGTCTATATTCCCACATCCATCCCGATTGTATCGACCAGGAGGGGGTAGATTATACTGCGCCCGCGGCTGATATTATCGAAGATGAAGAGCTTATCGTCCTCACCGATCATGAAGATTATCCTGATGTATCCGAGCTCGTCGACCGAACTAAAATCCTTGCGTTGGCAGAAGAGTTTGAGTCTGAAAGATCAAACTTTTTACGGGATTTAGCGCTTCTATGTTCTATCCCAAGCGTCGATGGCAAACCTGAAGAAGATGCCCCGTTTGGCCGCGAAGCAAAGCGCGCGCTCGTTACATTCCTCGATATGGCCGACCGGATGGGATTCCACGCTGTCAACGTCGACAACTATGCCGGTTATGCTGAGATGGGGGACGGCGATGACATGGTGGCCGTCGTATGCCATCTTGACGTTGTACCCGTCGGTAGCGGATGGGACGCAGACCCGTTCACGATGAGTATTGAAGATGATATGGTCACCGCTCGCGGCGTCATGGACGACAAGGGTCCCTGCGTCGCGGCTCTTTATGCCATGAAATCACTGCTCGAGGACGAAACGTTCGTGCCTTCAAAAAGGATTCGCCTGATCGTCGGCACCAATGAAGAAAAGGGCAGTGCCTGTATGGCACATTACCGTGAAATAGAAGAGATTCCTGTTGCCGGATTTACGGCAGACGCTCAATTTCCTGCCATCTATGCGGAAAAAGGCAATGCGACGATCGAACTCGTTCAAAAGCGTGAACAAGACGATGCGATTCAACAAGCATCGGCGGGCGAAGCGCACAACATGGTTCCGGGACGCTGCACAGTGCGCCTCAAAGACGCCGAAACGGTAACGTATGATGGTACTATCGCTCACGCGAGCACGCCGGAGAACGGTGTCAATGCGATCTCTGCAGCGATGGAAGCGTTAGCCGTGCAGATGAAAGAGGCGGGCGAGCGCGATCGGTTCGTCGAATTCTTTAACCAGCTGATTGGCTGGGAACTTGACGGTGCGTCGCTGGGACTGGCATTTGAGGATGAAACGGGTGAGACGACCGTGAACGCAGGCTTGTTGACCATCGACGATGATCAGGCAGTACTGTCGTTAAATGTGCGTTACCCGGTAAGTCTTGATTTTGATTATGTGATGAAATCGCTCATTGAGTTGCTAGAGCCCTATGGAGTGACCGCTACCCTGTTGGATGACATGCCACCGCTTCTCATACCAAAAGACTCGATCCTTATCCAAACACTGATGAATGTGTATAACCACGCAACGGGAACTACCGGTGAAGCACTTGCGATCGGCGGAGGTACATACGCCCGCGCGCTTCCCAATATCTGCGGATTTGGTCCTGTCTTCCCCGGTGACCCCGAAGTCGCTCACCAGGCAAATGAGTGGGCTTCCGTTGACAAATTGCTTGCCGGGGCAACCATCTACCGCGAGGCATTGAGGCAACTGGCAGACGAAGCGTAGACAAATAACTAATTAGCGTCGTGAAAAAGGGGTTGATATCAACCCCTTTTTCTTGCTTTACTTTCCGAGAGTATGCTTACAGACGCTTAATCCAGCGATCGTATCTTTCAAGGGCTTTCTCAATAACCTGCCTGGAAGACTCTGCCGAATGAATCTCTGTCAACGCCGTTCCCTTACCTTCAAGCTCCTTATACACACTGAAGAAATGCTGCATCTCCGTCAACATATGTTCTGGAAGGTCTTCCATTTCATGCCAACTTCTCATCTGAGGATCACCGAACGGGATCGCAATAATCTTCTCGTCTTCTTTGTTGTCGTCTATCATGGAAAAAGCTCCGATCGGATAGCATTCCACGACACAAAGCGGTACGAGACTCTCTGTTGAGAGTACGAGCACGTCAAGCGCATCGCCGTCCTCTGACAGCGTACGTGGGATGAATCCGTAATTGGCAGGGTAATGCGTCGAAGTATAAAGAACTCGGTCAAGACGAAGCATCCCGATCCGATCGTCGTATTCATATTTCTGTTTGCTACCGCGCGGTATCTCGATTACCGCGTGAAAGCGATCCTTCTGAATCCATTCTTTTGGCATCGAATTCCATCTAAGCATGTCTGTCACCTTCCAATCGATCATGATTCCTTATTATCTTAACAGACAGTCGGCCTCCGATTATCATTTGGCTTTAAAATTGTAGACTGGCCTCAAATGGTGCAATACAGTAACCGTATCTCCGATCTGTCCAACTATTTCTTCCATAGGCTTATAAGCTTCAGGGCTCTCGTCGAGCGTACGTTGGCTGACCGACGTGGTATAAATACCTTGCATTAACGTGTGGAAATTACGAAGTGACAGTCTCTTTCGTGCTTCCGTCCTCGACATCAGACGTCCGGCGCCATGAGGTGCCGACTCATTCCAATCACGATTGCCGAGCCCTTCACAGATCAATGACCCATCGCGCATGTTCATTGGGATCAGAACGCGCTCACCTTTCGCGGCTGAGATCGCTCCTTTGCGCAGAATCATTTTGTCAAGGTCGATGTAGTTGTGAATTGTCGTAAAATTCAGATCATACGTAAGCCCCATGCCCTGGACAATCTCGTCGATCATCGCCTTGCGGTTCAACGCTGCAAATTTTTGTATGAGTTTCATATCGTTAAGATAGTCATCAAACCATTTACCCTCTAAGTATGCGAGATCGCGCGGTAAAACGGGATGAAGCTGGGAAGCAAACTTTTGGTAATAGAGCGCTACTTGCAAACCGAGATTACGAGATCCCGAGTGGACGACAACGTAAAGGCGGTCGTCCCCATCACGATTCACCTCGATAAAATGGTTGCCTCCTCCGAGCGTTCCTAGCGAAAGATCAGCCCGATCGATTCGAAGTTTTTTGTCATTTTTGCCACCTGCGCGGCAACGGAGTTTGCGAAGATCAATATCATTGAGATAACGATGCGGTTGCTTGCGAATTTCAAATCCCGACGGAATCTGTGTTTGAATGAGACGGTCAAACTTTGGAAATTCGATCGAGTTGTCGGTGAGTCGGATTGTCTCCATCCCACAACCAATATCGACGCCGACAAGATTGGGTACGACCTTGTCAACAATAGTCATCGTTGTGCCGATCGTGCACCCGGCTCCTGCGTGAACGTCCGGCATGATCCGGATTCGACTCCCCGCTGTAAACGGCTGATCACAGAGCGTTTCAATTTGGCTACGCGCCGTTGACTCGAGTTTGTCCACAAATACTTTGGCTTCGCTGAACTGTCCTTTTATCAGAATCATAATAATCCTTTACTACCCACCCCGTTTGCAACCTCATGGGTTGCCCACGTCTATTACCTTCCTTTAAATAAAAAAGGAGACGACAGGTGCTCCCGTCGTCTCCCCTAATGCTTAGTTAGCAGGGCTGTTACTCAGTATCCTCGGTCGACACGGGTTCTTCTGTGATTTCTTCCATCGTTTCAGCAACTGCTTCCACGACTTCTTCCATCTTTTCAGTAACCTCTTCCACGAATTCTTCTACCATGGCAGTAACCGTTTCCATAACGCCTTCCGGCTCCGTGGCAGCTTCCTCAACAGGTTCTTCGACGGCTTCTTCTGCAACTTCAACAATCGCGGCCGGTACAGGCTCGGCGAGAGCACTGACAGCATCTTCAACGGCTTCAGCCGCTTCGATCGGTTCAGGCATCTCTTCTTCAGCAACAACCTCCTCGGTTACTTGCTCGGACTCCTGCTTTTGCTCTTCTTGTTGCTCCGACGCATGTAATTCATCGCGTAAAGCGGCCATGCTGTCAAGCTGTTTGGAGCTATCCTTGGTTCCGGTCGTGATATCAGCCATGTCAGAGATTGATGACGTAGTCTGACTGTCGACGTAGCTTGTCGGCAAGTCATCCTGGCCTCCGCGGCGTTTGCCGCCACGACGGCGAGCAGTCTGCGGTTGACGACTTTGCTGTTCCTGCTGCTGCAAAACGATCTCAGAGTCAGGACTTGGATTGATTGGTTCAACCTCACGGATACTTACACTGATTCGACGAGATTCGTCAGACACTTCGACGACGCGTGCGTCGACTTCCATGCCCTCAACCAACACATCTCCGGGTTTGTCCAGATGATAATTCGAGATCTGCGATATATGGCAGAGCGCATCAACCTGGGGAGCTATGTTGATAAATGCACCGAAAGGAAACATTCTCACAACCACTCCGCGAACAATCGCTCCGACCGGGAACCGCGCCTCGATATCACGATAGGGATCGTCTTCGCTGCTGCGATAGCCGAGCGAAATCCGCTTTCTTGAGCGGTCGAAATCCTTGACGTGAACATTAATTTTATCGCCCACTGAGAGCACCTCAGACGGATGACGTATCCTCTGCCAGGAGAGTTCACTGATGTGAACGAGTCCATCAACGCCGCCAATGTCGACAAAAGCGCCGAAGTTGGTCAGGTTTCGCACAATACCAACGTACTTGTTGCCAACCTCGATCGTATCCCAGATCTCGCGTTCACTGGCTTTGCGCTCATGTTGCAATAGCGCCCGTCTCGAACCTGAGACACGCATGCGACGGCGATTGGGATCATATTGCGTGATCAAGACATCAAACGTCTGATCTCTGTATGGCTCCAGATCGTCGACTATCGACAACTCAAGCTGAGTACGGTGAATATAAATGTCGATGCTCTTATATGTTGCAATGACGCCGTCACGCACAACATTAACAACATGGACTGAAAGAGGCTGCCTCTCCTCATACGCTTGTTGAATCAACTCTTTGTGTTTCATTGTCTCAACATATCCGGTGGAAAGCATAATCTCTTTACCGGCGTCAGAACTGCGGATACTTCTGATATATACGTCAACTTCTTTGTGTTCTCTTACGGCTTCATCGAGATCAAAATCAGGGCTTTTCTGCAGCTCGCGGATCGGAACTTTCCCCTCCGACTTGTCCTTTACGTCAACGTAAACGAACTCTTCGTCGTAGCGAACAATTCTTCCCCGGACAATACTTTTCGGTTGAAGCTCAGGAATGCTGTCAATGTAATCCTCAAAATTAAAGTCAGCTTGTTCCTTTGGCTCAGGAACGCTATCAACGTGATCCTCGGAATTAACTTCAACTTGCTCCTCTGGCTCAGGAACGCTGTCAACTTGCTCTTCTGGCTCAGGAATTACGTCAACTTGCTCTTCTGGCTCAGGAACACTGTCAACTTGTTCTTCAAGAATTACGTCAGCTTGTTCTTCTGGCTTCGTCATACCTTCGATTGTTGTCATACTGTAGATAACCTCCCTGATCATCCCATCTGGTGTCGAGGCACCGGTGATAACACCGATCCTCTTTGAACCAATCGCATATGGTGCTATGATTTTTGCGACCTGGTCCGGCTTATGGATCAAATACACGGAACCGCACTTCCCTTGGCAAACTTCAACGAGTTTATTTGTGTTAGAACTTGTTTTACTTCCAAGCACAAGCATCACATCGGAAGAAGCCGCAAGCGTTTCCGCATCCAACTGTCTTTGAACAGTCGTACTACATATTGTATCAAATATCTCAAGATTAGCAATTTTAGCTTTTAAAATGTCACTAATCGTTTTCCATCGCACGTAAGAAAATGTCGTTTGTGACACAAGGATCCACTCTTTGTCTTCAAAGGCTCTCTCCTCAGCCTCTTCGGCTGTCTCAATTAGAATCGGTTCACTGGGTACGGCATGGCCGATTAAACCGACCACTTCCGGGTGATTTTGCGTCCCCGTAATAATGATGCCTTTGCCCGCGCGGGCGGCAGCAGCCACAATTTTTTGGATTTTCTTAACGAATGGGCATGTTCCATCCAGGAGTGTGCAATTTTTTTCAGTCAACTGGCGTTCGACTTTGGGACTAACACCGTGCGCACGGACAAGCACATTCATTCCTGAGGGAATATCATCCGTATCATGCGCGATGCGAGCACCGCGTTCAGCCAAGTCTGCAATCACATGCTCATTATGCACAACAGCGCCATACAACCACAAAGATTCGCCTTCATTACGAGCAAGCGCCTCATAGGCGAGATCCACCGCACGGCGTACCCCCGGACAGAACCCTGCAGATTTCGCAACCTCAATCTTCACGCGATCATACCTCTCCCGGCTGATTCTCTTTGTCGATATTGCTCGTCTGTATGCTAATTTCTTTCAAAGGTGAAACTAAAATTTTTTCATCAAAAAGAGCCTGGCACTGATCTGCGCCTTCGAATTCGTAGGAGCGATCTGCCATGGCATAAATTCGGCGCATAACTTCCCGAGCAATCTGGTCCTGCTCTTCTCGATCAATCGATTCTCCCTTTTTCAATGTGAGGCGCAAGGCGTCACCGAAGATGTACCTTGGCCGACCAAAGGGACGGTAGCAAGGGTCAACCGCAACCGGGATAACCGGGATACCACGCCGAATAGCATAGTTAAGAATAGACGAATGCGGTGCAACCGAAGCCGCGTCTTTGAGTTTGACACGCGTCCCCTGAATGAAAACCCCAATAATTTTTCCCTTTTTAATTTCCGATAAGATGAGCTTACTCGCTCGTATATCAGTAGAGGAACGGTCAAGCGGGATCGCTCCAAACGCTTTTATAATTCTACCGACCAACATCATTTGGAAAAGTTCTTTTTTCGCGACAAAACAAAGTCGCTTGGTTGGATAAAAGTAAGTGATGAAAATAGCATCTAGCAAATGCTGATGATTAGAGATCAGGATACATCCCTCATCAGAAGGTTCTTCTCGGTTGCCCTCTGCTTTTGGTAAAAAGAGCGGCCAAAGCAGAACCGCTACAAGTATCCTGATAAGTCGGGTGATAAATGCAGAAACCCGGTCGTTGCCGGACGGTTGCCCCGCGTCGTCACGTTCATTTTTCAAACGCACCCACCTCCATACGATCTCCATGCCGGCTGTTCACGCTCATTATCGCGGATAGCCGAGATCATAGCGTCGACAACTGAAGTCGCATTCATGTCACTTGTGTCAATCAGGATCGCATCATCTGCCTGTTTTGTCGGAGCCAGCTCGCGCCCGGAATCCTGTCGATCGCGCTCTTCTATCTCCTTTAGGACTTCCTCTAAAGTTGTGTGAGTACCGGCTTTTTCAAGATCTTTGAGTCGTCTTTGAGCACGCACCTCTGGTGATGCCGTAACAAAGAATTTGACGGGCGCATCGGGAAATACGTACGTACCTATATCGCGTCCTTCAAGGATCAATGCCTGTCTTTTGCCAAGTTCCCGCTGGATTCGGACACAATAATCACGGCACACGGGCAATACGCTGATATCGGAAGCAGCTCTGGAGGCTTCGGGCGTCCTGATATAGGGCGCCGCGTCCGTCCCATCGATCAATGTTCTCTGCACACGGTCGGAAAGGTCGATCTCCATCGTTGTTTCTGCTAGCATCGCCCGTATCGCCTCCGGATCGGACGGTTCAAGCCCCTGCTGAAGCGCTTTGTAACCAAGCGCTCTGTACATTGCGCCTGTATCGAGGCAGAGAATACCCAGATGCTCTGACAGTAGCCGCGCTACTGTACTTTTGCCTGCTCCCGACGGACCGTCAATCGCAATAACGAGTGGTTTAGGCGCCACGCCTTGTGATTCTTTTGTGGTTTGCTGCGTGAATTTTGTCAAGGTATCGTACATCATAAGATCGACAGGAGGCAGATCGCGCGTTGACTGTAGGCCAAAATCAAGCAGGAATTGTTCGGTGACATCCAGGAGCGCCGGACGCCCCGGAGTTTCAAGCGTACCCACCTCGCGGACGAGACCACGTTCGATCAGCCTTGCGACAACAGAGTCACTGTTGACGCCTCTCACCGTCTCTATCTCCGCTCTTGTCGCGGGCGCATTGTATGCGACGACAGCTAATGTTTCGTACGCCGCATCCGTAAGTTTCTGTTCGCGGATTTTGCCATAGTAAGCCTCGATTGTGTTTGATAGCCCCGGGTTAGTTGCAAGAGTTGCCGCTCCCTCGATTTCCCTGAGCACAATCCCCGACAACGGGTCGCGCTGGTAACGGCGTTTCAGCTGCTCCAACATGCCAAGCGCCTCATCACGGCTTATCTCGAGTAGAGTGCCGATATCGTCTATCGCAATCGGATCGCCCGCAACAAAAAGCAGTGCCTCCAATTTGGCCATATCTTCCGTATAACTCATGCCCGTCATCTCCCCTTACGTTCGATCATGATCGGTGAAAACAGCGATTTTTGCGTGACTCTGGCTTTGTTCTGAAAGACGAGCTCTAATACTGCAAGAAATCCTGTAATGCGCTCGATCGCAGGCAGATCGGGCGGAAACAGTTCATAGAAAAATAGCCTAGATCGCCCTGCTATTTGCCTCGTGATATAGAGCATACGCTCAGCTAATGAAATACGTTCTCGTTCAAGGATCAGCTCAACCTGTTCCCCACTGTCATAAAACCGACTGGTGTTTCTGAATTCAACCGCTTCGATCGCCCCTTCAAATCGGCTGAGTTCAAGGCCTGTTGCTGCCGCGCGTTCCCGTGAAATACCCATGCGCTCAGGAGGCGACGGCGGTTTCCCGTATGAACCGCTGTTTTCACGGTTGCGCTCTTTTAGGGAAGACGCAAGGAGTCTGCACCGTCTGTACTGCAGAAGACGCATAACGAGAAGATCGCCCGGGTCGATCGTTTCTTCATCAGTCGAAAGCGGCCGCTCAGGCAAGAGAAGTATAGATTTCATTTGAATTAGAGTGGCCGCCATCAAGAGAAAAGAACTAGCGAGTTCCATGTCAAAGACAGGATTCAGGCGAATGATTCGCAGATATTGGTCGGCAATTGACGCAATTGATACAAGGCTGACCGGCACGCGATTGCGCTCAATCAACTGGTTAAGAAGATCGAGTGGCCCTTCGTATTCGAGTATATCGACGGTTAGTGTGTCGGGGTTGTCATTCATCGGCGTACGTGCCATCCTCCTGTGAGTACTTTGACTGGAATCGCATACTGTCAACCGGGCAAAGCACCCGATCCAAAGCCAATTTTCATCGCTTCACGAACGATCGCTAACATCTCTTGTGCGCGCGGTCTTGCAACACTTGCCCCACGGTCAAGTATATCGAGCAGATATGATTTATTGGCAAGCAGGTTTTCACGCTTCTCATGAATCGGGGTATGGATTTCGGCAATTCTGCTGGCACATCGCTTTTTGCAGTCAATGCAGCCGATCTGACCGGCACGGCAGAGTGATTCAATCTCATCAACCTCATGCGGATTGAACTCCTTATGCATGGCAAAGACCGTACAGATTTCCGGATGCCCCGGATCCGTTTTATGTATCCTTGCCGGGTCAGTAACCATGGACATAACCTTTCTTCGAACGATCTCAGGAGTATCCGAAAACGAAATAATGTTGTCGTAACTCTTCGACATTTTGCGACCGTCCGTTCCCGGAAGCACACGGCTTTTCGTGAGAAGGGCATCGGGCTCAGGAAATACTGTTCCGTAAAGATAATTGAAACGGCGCGCAATCTCGCGTGTGAGCTCTAAGTGCGGCAGTTGGTCTTCTCCGACGGGAACAAACTCAGCAAGATAAATGAGAATGTCGGCCGCCATCAGACATGGATAGCCAAGAAATCCGAGGGTGCGAATTTCTAGATTTGTCAACTGATTGAGCAAATCTTTATAGGTTGGATTGCGTTCCAGCCAGGAGACCGGCGTCAACATAGAGAGCAACAAAGATAGTTCAGCATGTTCCGGAATCGATGACTGCAAAAACAGAGTCGTCTTGTCAGGATCGATCCCACAGGCGAGATAATCGGCTACCATATTAAGCGTGCGCTGCCTCAGCAATGATGTGTCCTGATAATTGGTCGTCAGAGCATGATAGTCGGCGATGAAGAAAAAGCACTGGTACGTGTCCTGAAGCGCGACCCAGTTAGCGACAGCGCCAGCATAATTGCCAAGGTGAATGTCTCCCGAAGGACGAGCACCCGACACGACGACCGAGCGTTTCCCTGTCTCGGTTTTCGCATTGAGTTTGAGTTCAATTTTGTCGTTCTGGTTCATCCGTGAACGCCTCCTCTTTGTTAACCGATAATCATCGGCATCGGTGGCAGCCCAAGCGCCGCCTGAAGCTGCTGAAAGACCCATGTGATGGGGTACTGTATCGCATAGTTGAATGGTGTCAAGATAAAACCAAGCAATCTCGAAAGCGCTCCGCCCGCTAAAAACACGACCATCAAAAAAATAATCCCAATGTAGCGCTCATACTGCATGATCTTGAAATACAACTGGTCAGGTAGCACCGCACCCAGCACTCGAGAGCCATCAAGCGGCGGGATCGGCAACAGATTAAACACAGCAAGCAACATGTTCACTGAATAGAGCGTTACAAACAGCCTAATCAGCATTAAGGCAACATTCGGACCAATGCTGGTCGCAAGCATGATCGTGTAAATGACGCAGAATAGTATCCACGAAATTGTCCCCAGCAAGATATTCGCGATTGGACCGGCGATGCTCGTCAAGAGCATCCCCTGCTTGATGCTTTTCGCTTTAGTGAATCGCGACGGGTTGACCGGAACGGGCTTGGCCCAGCCGACACCGACAAACAGAAATACAAGCGACCCAATCGGGTCGAGATGGCGCAATGGATTGAGCGTCATTCTACCCGCTAGCGCTGCTGTATCATCGCCGAGCCGGTATGCCGTCCAAGCATGCGCAAATTCGTGGAATGACAATGACAATGTCATCACGAAAAGCATTATTAAAAGATCAACAAAATCAAACTGCCCAATACCGATCACGGGAAGCGCTGCAATAACAGTTTCCAGTCGAAAAAGGTTAACTATCTTTAAAAAAGCCAATGGCATATCTAAAATAAACTCCTCAATGGTTATCCATGAAACACTAACTAGCCGGTCCTTACGATTACTAAGGCTTCCGGCACTTGGTGATCCTTAGGATTATAGCACAGCCTATCAGCCCTGAGACTTCGTGCGATGCACTCTAAACCCCGAAGAAACCTGGCAATCACCGTCCGTTACCCACATCGCTTCGCAGCCCTGAAACGCTTTCAGCAACTCGTTTCCATCGTCAACGCTCATGAGCATTAGGGCCGTCGAAAGACTATCAGCAGTCGCAGAATCGGGGGCGATCACAGTAACGGCATCATGAAAGTTTGCTGGACACAATGTATCAGGATCAATTATGTGAGAGTGGAGTATGCCATTAAATTTAAAAGAGCGTTCGTAATTTCCAGAGGTAACTACCGATTGACCCGTTACGTTGACCTTATCGAGCAATTCAACTGCAGGGCTGTTGTCTGGATTACGTATACCGATGCGCCAGGGTTTTCCTGTTACTTGATTGAGACCGATCGAACGGACATTGCCACCGACATCGAGTACGCCTGAACAGAGGCCCTCAGCCTCAAGCTTGACAGCGATACGCTCTACGGCAAATCCTTTCGCGATCGCACCGACATCGAGCGACATCGCCGGATCAGACAGTTCGACTGTCCCCGCCTCGCAATCTACTATCACATCTCGGATTGATATATGCGCTGCCGCCTTCGCCAAAACCTCCTGCTCAGGCAGATGGGCTTCATCAGGAGACAGGTTGGCTGTCATCCTCGCATCGTGCCATAATTTCAGCACACTCCCCATCGCGATATTAACCCGTCCGGCTGTCCGATCATAAACATCAACTCCGTATACGACGAGGTCACAAAGCTCGGCGCTGCAGTCAACCGGCCCTCCTGCCCTGTCGTTGACTGTTTTCAGGTTCGTGCCGTCAGGAGAATCATTGTAAATGTTATACAGGTGGTGATATCTCCAGAGTTCGCTCTCAATGATGTCTCTATAATGATCGAAATTTTCCTGACTATCGGCAACAATCAGAGCTGTTGTAACTGTATCGAAAGGTCCCGTTACATATAATTCGTAACGTTTCAGCAAAAATCTGCCGCAACCGGAAGATAAATCAAGCAAGATCAGTACAACAAAAATGATTGCTGCCATTCGCCACGGCAACTGTTTGTTGCCTGCCTGCGATCTTGCTTTTGCTGTCATGAGGCTGTCTTTCCACTCCCATTGTCACGGAAGAATGCTTGCATCGGTTTCCTGATCGCGTACAGAAGAACGGCGGACAGCAAACCGGTTACGATGCCAAACACAATGAGCGGTGGCACGATCAGAAGAAGTGGCAGTTGATATCTTAAGAAAACAAACAAACACAAAAACTGTCCCATATTGTGAAGAATGGCGCCTGTCACAGACATCAGGAAAATCGAGACCCTGCCTCGCGTCCATATCTCCAGCGCAATCATGGCTAGAACAGAAAGCAGGGTTCCGGTCAGCGACACAAACCCCGCCAAAATACCGCGCGTCATTAAAACAAACAGACTTTTTAAAACAGCGACTCCAAACGCCTCCCATGGCCCCAAATAAATCAAGGTCGCCATCACCGCGATATTGGCAAGTCCGTAACGGATAGGGACAGGTGAAGGCAAAGGCGGAAGGAGCCCCTC
>LFTF01000097.1:0-2464 GCA_001512945.1 Clostridiales bacterium DTU023
GGCGCGTTGCGTGTTAAAATGCGCAGTGTTTACCATATAGTACACAGCGCAGGAGGAAACAAGCGTGCCTAATATTAAATCGTCAATAAAAAGAGTGCGATCTTCGCAAGCAAAAGCCGTTGCGAACAAGAGCAGGAAAAGCGAACTCAGGACCCTCACAAAGAAAGCTATTTTGGCTAAAGAGCAGGGTCTTCCCAACGCCGAAATACTTGCTCGCTCGGTACAGGCCAAGATCGATCGCGCCGCAGCAGACGGTCTGTTGTCCAAGAATACAGCCGCACGGAAGAAATCCCGTATCGCGCGCGTCCAACCAACCGACGTCTGACATTCGATTGTGAGTCCGTGATGAAGGCGGCAGTGATTCTGCCGTCTTTTCAGGTTGATACGTTATACTAAATCTATGAAAAATGAATCGCGCAAGAAAATTAGCACATTTAGTGTGGTGGCAGGGATACTGGCAGGAATGATCCTGGCGGCTGCCGTATTTGTGTTTGGATATCTATATTTCATCATAGGTCTTCGCCATTACGATAAGATTGACGACCCGATCGAGATCGAGCAGGATCTGTCAAAGCTTGATGTGCCATCCAATATGCAGGAAGGCATGAAGATTCCCGTCATTCAGGGCAAGCACATCACAAATATCCTTATCATTGGCTCTGATACGCGCGATCCGGATAAGCATGGCCGAGCAGATGCGATGATGCTTTTGACCATCAATAGCAAGACAAAGTCATTTCATCTGACGTCGCTTATGAGGGCGATTTATGTAAGCATTCCCAATGATCCGGACCCCGCATACGCCAAAAATTATTCGCCTGACTATATGTTGAATGCGTCCCATACATGGGGAGGTCCCCGACTGCTGATGAAAACGGTTCAGCGCAATTTCCGCGTTGATGTGTCACGTTACATGGCCACGGATTTCGGCGGGTTCAAAGAAGCGATTGATATTGTCGGAGGCGTCACGATCAATCTGACAGCCGCGGAAGCCAGGTACCTGACTGCATTGGGTTCGGGATCTTTTCAAGCAGGTTCCCAGCTTCTAAACGGCAATGCCGCGTTGGATTACTCGCGGATCAGAAAGATTGATTCTGATTTCAATCGTATGGGACGTCAACGCAATGTGATTTCTGCACTGTTTAAGAAAATGACAGCAAGCAATCCGGCCACGCTGACCGAGACAGTCAAAGTTCTGATGCCTTGCATTACGACGAATCTGACAGATGGCGAAATTATGGAAATGATTCTCAATCTTGGATCCTATAAGTCTTACAAGCTCGATCAATTGATGTTGCCTCTGGAAACATACAAAGCGATGAGAATCATCCGCGGTATGGAGATGTATGATATCAATTGGGCTGAAAACATAAAAGCACTGCATGCTTTTATGGAGAGCTGACCGGAGGCTCGATGGACTGATTCCATTCTTTGGATGCGCGGGGGAGGTGGCGAATGATTATCCTAGGTATCGACCCGGGCTACGCCATTACCGGATTCGGTGTCATCTGCTATGAGAAAAAATGTCTGCGGGTGATTGATTACGGTGTTATCAAGACGGCTTCCGACATGCCTTTTCCCGAACGTTTACTTGCCATTGACCAAGCTTTAGGCGAACTTAACGATCGATACCATCCCGATTGTTTTGCTATCGAGGAACTATTTTTTAGCCGCAATACTACAACTGCCATTGGAACAGCTCAAGCACGGGGTGTCGCTGTTGTCACGGCTGCCAGGGCGCGTGTGAGTGTTTATGAGTACACTCCGATGCAAGTCAAAGTCGCGGTGACGGGGTATGGCAGGGCGGATAAGAGACAGGTCCAGGATATGGTCCGGGTTCTTCTCAATTTGAAAAATCTTCCCAAACCAGATGATGCGGCCGATGCGCTTGCAGTTGCGATTTGTCACGCGCATTCGGGAAATCGCGATAGCGCAAAGGCAGTTGGCGGGTATCAATAAACTAGGAGCAGCATATGATTGCGAGTATTACAGGACGGATCACAAGAAAAGCCGAAGAGTTCATCATTCTGGAACTCGGAGGCATCGGATTTCACATCGAGATGGCTCCCAGAGCGATCGCTGCTTTGCCTGCTGCGGGTGAAACGGCGACCGTCTATACGCATCTTCACGTCCGTGAAAATGAAATCGGGTTGTTCGGTTTTGCGAATGAAGAAGAGAAGAATCTGTTTTCTCTTCTGCAGACGGTCAGCGGGGTTGGTCCAAAACTTGCGTTGCAGGTGGTCGGAACGCTTACGCCGGGGGTATTCGCATTGGCCATACTCCAGGGTGATGTGGAGAGTCTGACACGTGTCAAAGGCATCGGGAAAAAGGGTGCGGCCCGGATGATTCTAGAATTGACAGACAAACTCAAAAAGTCGGGGATGGCGGTTCCGGTAACGGCTTCCACGCCTGGTATGCCTCATTTATCGGGGGCGACAGGAACAATCGATGAAACAGTCGCTGC
>LFTF01000097.1:2492-4316 GCA_001512945.1 Clostridiales bacterium DTU023
TGTAGCTGCGCCATTTTTTGAAGTAACAAGATATACCAGTTATCAGTATTATGAGGTTGCGTAAGTGTATGAATGACCACTTACCATGAAACCCGCGTAATTGTCACACACATATTCACCGTGGATTTGATACGATAGGAAATGAAAGGCCGCCGGAACGGGAACGGGTAATTGAGATGTACGAATTTCAAAGTTCGATGATAGAAGAACAGGACGACAGTTTCGAAGAGGAGCGTGTTCTTTCTCGAAAAGCACTGCGGGAGGATTCGGAAGAGCCTCAGTTGCGTCCGCGCCGGTGGGGCGAGTACTTCGGCCAGGAGAAAGTTAAGGCGAATCTCGGCATTGCTATTGAAGCGGCAAAAGCGCGCGGTGAATCACTGGATCATATTCTGCTCTACGGGCCTCCCGGTCTTGGCAAAACAACGCTCGCGGGAATTATTGCGCATGAGCTGGGCGTTGAAATGCGTATCACGTCAGGTCCCGCGGTCGAACGCCAGGGGGATCTTGCGGCTATTTTAACAAATCTTCATGAGCACGATGTGCTTTTTATCGACGAGATTCACCGGTTGAACAGAACGGTTGAAGAAGTGATGTACCCCGCGATGGAAGACTATGCCTTAGACATCCTGATCGGAAAAGGTCCGTCCGCTCGCTCTATCCGGCTTGATCTCCCTCACTTTACCCTGATTGGAGCGACGACGCGTGCAGGTCTTCTGTCGTCGCCGTTACGCGACCGTTTCGGATTGATTCAGCGACTCGACCTGTATGCTCCGGAGGAAATCGCCCTGATACTGAGGCGCTATGCGTCACTTATTAGTGTGGGGATCGATGAGGACGGTTTGAGAGAATTGTCAACCCGTTGCAGAGGAACACCAAGGGTGGCAATCCGCCTGCTCCGCCGTATGCGCGATTACGCACAGGTGAGAGGCGATAATATCATCAACCGCGATATTTGCGAGATGGGTCTGTCGGCGCTCGACATCGACCACATCGGACTTGACGGGAACGATCGTCTCATTATGCGTGTCATGGCAGAGATGTACGAAGGCGGGCCAGTAGGGCTCGATACACTTGCGGCTTCGACGGGTGAAGATTCCGTAACGATTGAGGATATCTACGAACCGTACTTGATGCAGATCGGTTTTATCGCGAAGACTCCGCGCGGACGGATCTTGACAAAAGGCGGTTTCAACCACCTGGGACTTCCCTTTATCGACCGAAATACCCGGGGAGCTAACACAGAGGGACAGATATCATTGCACGATATCTTGGATTCCGAAAACAAGGAACACGAGGAAAATTGTTGACATGACACAATCCACCGCACCTAAAAAACTCCTGCTCCATACCTGCTGCGGACCGTGTGCGATGTGGCCGTTAGAGCGTTTGCTCGAAGAGGGTATTGACGTTACTCTTTTTTTCTTCAACCCCAATATTCACCCCGCTATCGAGTGGCAAAGACGCCTTGAGAATGCGGTGAAAGTGGCAGACCATTACGGTGTCCCGATGATTGTTAAGGGATGTTCCATGCCGCAAGCTTGGCTCAGACGGGCAGAAGACGGAGATGAACGCTGCCGGTACTGTTACCAAACGAGACTGTCCTGTGTGGCCGATCAAGCACTGGCAGACGGATTTGACGCGATTAGCACAACGCTTTTCGTAAGCCCTTATCAGAATCGAGATTTAATTCTCGAAGAAGGTGGGAAGGCTATCGCAGAGCGCGACCTCGCTTTTAGTCCATACGATTGGCGAGACGGCTACCGCCGCGGTCAAACGATGGCAAAGGAGATTGGTCTTTACCGTCAGAAGTACTGTGGTTGTATC
>LFTF01000097.1:4493-10619 GCA_001512945.1 Clostridiales bacterium DTU023
GAGACATTCCCCGGTCTTGTTCCGGGGATTTTTTTTACGTTGCGTACTGGACAATAATCAATTTCCACGGCGCTGCCCGAATGACCGGCGCTTGAATACCAGGCGGCGACACCGGCTGCCTCTTCAATCGTGCGGTCTGGCACCTCATTTCCTTCGGAAGAAATGATGACGTGAGAACCTGGCGCTCCCTTGAGATGCATCCAGATATCATCTTTGCGCGCTTTTCGTAGGAGTCGGTCATTTTGGATATTATTTTTTCCCGCAACAATAGGAAACCCGTCAGAAGAAAGAAAACGGCGGGGAGGCAACGGGCGTGATTCTTGTTTTGGCTGTTGCGCGTCTTTCCTTTTCCCCGGTCGAGCGAACACTTTATCTTTACGGCGACTTTTTGCGGCGGGTTTTCCCGGGTGATAATCAGCCGGCGACTTACTCTTTTTTGATTTGCGACTTTGACGGCGGGTTCGTTCGTCATATTCGAGTTCAAGCGCGAGCAGATCATCTTCTGACTCTGCGTAGCCGGCGGCGGCGGAGAGCGACGCAAGCCAGCTGAGTTCATCGAGGTCATTCGCGAGTAGACGTGAGGCTGCTTCTAGCTTGCGCCGATTTCGCTTGGCTCTCTTAAAATAGCGTTCTGCATTTCCGGCCGGGGAAAGCTGTGGGTTGAGCGGGCAAAAAATGCTTGTGCCCTCCTCGTAGTAATTGCTAAGCAATACACCGTCGGATCGAGGGGGGATCGCGTATACATTGGCAAGAATGAGTTCGCCCATGAGGCGGTCGTTCTCAGCTTGATTTCCGTCGGCGACATCGTTTTCATGGAGCATACGTTTTTTTTGCACGCGTTTGATGTGTTCGTCGATGCGTTTGGATAGTGAGGTTTTCATGCGTTCGAACTGATCGAGTGTCGAGACTGCGAAATTGTAATCGGACACGGCCTGGTAGATGTGTGTATAGGACTCTGAAAAGGGGAGATGTGTGAGCGCGATAACATGAACGGCCATCACCTGTCGTTTTCTGTCTGTGGCTGGCCGGTCATAGTAGATGGCAGGTTCAAATAGTCCTTGAGACAGGGCACGACAGACCGTCCGCAGCTCAGATGCCAGCCGATCGCGCTTGATTTCGTCAAGCGAAGAGAAGGGTATAACTGAGTCGAGACCAGCTCGATGCGCTACCTCATTGCCGACAACAGGAGAAAAGCCTGCGATAGTCAGCGAAACGGCACGACCTGTGGAGCTATTGGGCTTTACACCAGAAAACAGCTCGTCTGTGTTCGTCGCAGCGCAGGCGTCGGGTGTCAGACGATTTTGAGGCGGCGGAGGTTCGTAAGGATGTGCTGGCAAAATTTCGCGCACACGGTTGATGCGATGGTCAATGTGTCGCAAGGCGTCCAAAATGGTGTCCTGTCGGTTGAGAAGGATAATATTGGAGGTACGTGGCATGCACTCGAATACGAGTTTGAGTTCTCGACTGTCTCCAATATCGTCGACAGCAGTGAAATGAAAGATAAAAACGCGCTCCCAAGGTGGTGAGCTAACTTGATCTAGGCGGGCTCGTCGAAGATATTTACGCAAAAACATTGTAAAGGACGGAGCAGAATTCGAGGCCCTTTGTGGCGCATGCACGGAGAGATTAAGCGCCGGTTTTGATGGATTGGCATCAAGCGACAAATTAAACCTGCCTTTTTGCGGCGCGAAAAACGATAAGTTGACCGTGTGACGGTCGGGCATGGTAATGCGATCAACAAAAGAGCCTGTGAGAAGATCATTGAGTTCGGGAGCTAATGCGTGCGCTGTCAGTCCATCCATAATTGAATTGTCCTTTCTTTGTGCTGTGCCAAAATAATAGTATCATGGATAGGAACGAGGAGGTAAAGAGGTGGCATCGAAAAAGAAAAAGAAAAAAACGAACAAATTGTCAAGCACGGTTAAGAAATCTGGTAAAAATAAAGCCAAGCCCAGCTTGCCTGGATACGAACAGCGATTCTGGCCGCGTATTTTTGCGTCGACGACAGGTAGAGCAGTGATGGGCGTAGTGTTTTCCGGAGTACTCATCGTGTTTAATACGCTTGTATCCGGTCAAAATGGCGATCGCTTTCTTCTCATGACGGGTATTGAAATTCTTATTGCCATGATCGCATTCTGGGTCATATTACTTTACCGCCGAGCAGCCCGCGCCGACTGAAGGTACGAGCACTTTAAATAGAGAACAGGAGATTTCCTCCATGAACCGTCAATCACTCCGTATTGGGAAACGGTCGTATCTGATCTCGCTTGGCACGCTCCTGATCCTCATGATCGTAGCGGGACTTTTAACCATGATTCTGCCCGCGGGAGCATACGATCGCGTGATCGTTGACAGTCGCGAAATGATTGTCGAGGGATCGTTCCGCTATATTGATAGGCCGTCATACTCACCATTGCTTTGGTTTATCGCACCTTTTGAAGTTTTGATCGCGCAAGGGGCCGCCATTGTTTGGGTAATTATCGTCTTCCTCCTTTTTATCGGCGCCAGCTTTACGGTTTTGCTAAGGAGTGGAATGGTTGAGCGCTTGATGGACCGGTTGACTGCCCGCTTTTCAGATAAAAAATACCGTCTCCTTTCAGCTGTCAGTTTATTCTTCATGCTGTTCGGCGCATGTTTTGGAGTTTTTGAGGAACTGATTGTCCTCGTACCGTTCTGTTTGATCTTGGCGCGAAAAATGGGATGGGATTCTTTAACTGGTCTTGGAATGAGTCTGTTGTCAGCTGGTATCGGTTTCGGGGCGGCTGTTTTTAATCCGTTTACTTTGGGTGTGGCGCAAAAACTTGCCGGATTGCCGCTATATTCGGGAACGCCCTATAGGATTGCCATCTTCGTGACATCGTTTCTGATTGTTCAGGTCTTTTTACGATGGTACGCTCGGCGGATTGAGAAAAGTCCGAAGCGTTCACTCGTATATCAGGAAGACAGTGCGCTAGATGAAGAGGAGACGCTGTCTTATCCTGAAGGAGTCGATCGAGCGTTGCGGATCTTCGCGCTTTTTCTTGTTTGCATTGTGGTAGTCTTGGTCGCTTCCTTTTTCATAAGTGTGCTTTCGGATATAAGCTTTCCGCTAATTGCCGTATTATTCCTTGCGGGATCCTTGGCAAGCGTATTTATCGCGCGCGTGATGCCCGTGAAAGAGGTTTGGCGGGCACTTGTTGCCGGACTACTCGGCGTCGCGCCTGCGATCGCTTTGATCTTGATGGCGATGAGCATCAAACAAATTGTTGTTCGCGGCGGCGTCATGGATACGATCTTATATGCCGCCGTCAGCAAACTGGGCGGAATGAGTCCGACGACGGCGATCCTTTGGATTTGGCTTCTTGTTCTGGTTGTCAATTTTTTTATCGGATCCGGTTCGGCCAAGGCGTTTCTTGTTTTGCCGATTCTGTTTCCCATCGTAGATGTAGTGGGGCTTTCGAGGCAGTTGGCTGTGCAGGCGTTTCTGTTCGGCGACGGCTTTTCTAACCTTCTTTATCCGACGAATGCTGCCCTCATGATCGGGCTTGGGTTTTCACCTGTCGGTTACGTAAAATGGTTGAGGTGGGAATTGCTGCTTCAATTGGGACTAGCTGCTTTGAGCCTTGGCTGGCTCTATATAGGTTATTTTATCGGGCTTTGACAAAGTCATGGCACAAACACATTAAGGAGAATTAGTAATGGAAAAGAAGATTGAACAGGCTGCGCGTCACTTGGGTGAGGCCGTGAGGTATCCGACCATATCCAACTTTGATATCGAAAAAATGGATCTTGCTGTTTTTGGGGAATTTTTAAAATTTCTTGAAATAACCTATTCAAACGTTCACCGAGAACTTGAACGAACCCTTATCAATGGGTACAGTCCGGTTTACCATTGGAAGGGTAAGGACGCAGACAAGTTGCCGGCACTCTTTTTGGCACATTATGATGTTGTCCCTGCTCTCGAAGACGGTTGGCCCCACGGTGGCCCCTTTTCCGGCGCTATCGAAGACGGTAAAGTTTGGGGACGAGGATCATTCGACAATAAAAGCTCGATTATTGGCCTCATGGAGACGGTAGACACCCTATTGGAAGAAGGGTTTGTTCCGTCGCGTGATGTCTGGATCGCCTTTGGGTTTGATGAGGAGGTCAACGGTCGAAACGGAGCGATGAAAATCGTTGAATGGTTTAAACAGCAGGAGATGCGGTTCGAGTTTGTGCTTGACGAGGGCGGCGCGGTGGCCGACGGGACCATGATGAACATCAAAGAGCCTGTCGCGGTGATTGGGATGGCTGAAAAAGCGAACGCGAGCTTTGAATTTATTTTCACAGGTGCGGAAGGTCACTCTTCGACCCCGCCTGTCCACACGAGTCTGGGTCATATGGCGACGTTTATATATAAAGTAGAGCGCAACCCCATGCCGGCAAGATTAACTGAGACAGTCGAGAAGATGCTCATGAGTATCGCGCCCTATATGCCGGGCATTCAGAGCAAAATCTTAAAATATCCGAGAGCATTGTTCCCACTTATCAAACCGAGCCTGCTAAAAGGCAAACAGACGGGCGCCCTGCTTCGTTCAACGGTCGCATTTACAGTGAGTCACAGCGGCTCCGCGCCCAACGTACTTCCCAAAGAAGCTTCGTGCACGGCTAACATCCGGGTGTTGCAGGGCGATACAACGGATATTGTTCTCAAACACTTAAAAGATGTATCGGGTATGGAATACACCGTCCGACCCATCGCCATCGAGGAACCGTCCAAGACTGCATCGACCGACACAGCGGCCTACGCGCATCTCACAAAAACAATAAAAGCCAACTTCCCAGAAGCGGTCATCACACCTTATCTGATGGCAGGGGGGACAGACAGTCGTCACTATGAAGAGATTGCCGGTGATGTCTACAGGTTCCAACCCCTGAGGCTCAGCGAAGCGGAGCTTGCGTTGGTGCATGGCACAGGCGAATATCTTTCAGTAGATAACGTCGCAAGGATGCTCGTGTTTTACCGACAGTTTATTGAGACGCTTGATTAGAGTTTGTGTCTTTTTTGTTTGATCTGCGGACCTCGTAATACTCGACCGCCAGGTTGAGCGCGATGCCGCCTGTTATGACGATTCCGCCTATGAATGCGGCGTCAAAGGTGATGCCGACTGTTGCGAGATCAATGATGACCCCGGTGAACACCTGTCCCACGAATGTGAGAATGGTCAGGTCAAATTGGGAAACTTTAGGGATAATTATATTAAAAATTAGAACACCGGCGACACCTAGCACGCCGCCAAGGTAAATCCAGGGGCGAAATCCGGATACAGTTGATGTGGGTAACATGTAGCCTGATGCGACAAGAGCGACGATGATCGTTACCGGGAGACCGACAAGGTGGTTGACAAAAGATCCTTGAAGAGCGCCAATCTTGGCGCCAAGGCGTGCGTTGATGGAGCGTGAAACGACGATGGTGAGTCCAGCGGCAAGTGAGAACCATACAGCGATCGAAGCTTCGGTGACAGTGCTGTCGAGCATCAAGGCGATGCCAGCGAGGCAGAACACGAGCCCGATAAGTGATAATTTTCGGAAAGGACGTCGTGTCATCCCGAACCAGCCCGTTGCGTCTACGACAATCGAAGCCACTGTTTGACCCAACAAAGTGAGGGCTACAATGCTGGTCATGCTGATTCGTCCGAAGGCGAAGATATTGAATACGGTTGTAAGGATACCGATGACGCCGCCCAAATAGAACCACCAGGGCGACTCGGAGCGGGGGAACGGCTTCACCCTTTTGACTGCACAGGCAAGAAGCGCAAAGACAACCCCGACCGCATGGATAATAACAGTCGCAGGGAATACGCCATACTGTTGTGCCAAGACCCCGTTGATGGAGATCATGACAGAAATGAGTATGCCTGTGATCAGGGCAATTAGTTTATACAATCTATACCTCCTCTAACGTCAAGATTATAACCGATAAAACAAGAAAGGCGACTTTGCTGAAGTCGCCTTTCTTGTTTTAGGATGAGTTAGTTCTTACAAGAGACCTTCCTCAATGCATTCCTCAGTTGTTTTCTGATCATAGAATGAGTGCGGATGGTAATGCGTGTGCAAATACTTATGCGCGACCTCGCTGTTTGGGTGGCCAAGAAATTGCTCAACCAG
>LFTF01000097.1:10697-16527 GCA_001512945.1 Clostridiales bacterium DTU023
CAGCCGCCGGGGCACGCCATGACTTCAATGAAGTGGTATTCTTTTTCCCCGCTTCTGACGGCTTTAAGGATCGTATCAGCGTGCTTGACGCTGGAGCAGACGGCGACCTTGAGCTCTGTTGGCACACCATCAAGCGGCAGGGTAACAGAGGCTTCCTTGATGCCTTCCAGGCCGCGGACTGCCTGGTACTCGAAATTCGGGAGGTCTTCCCCCGTCAGAACGTCGGCGGCCGTGCGGAGCGCCGCCTCCATGACACCGCCTGTTACTCCGAAGATAACGGCCGCGCCGGTGTAGTCGCCGAGGACGCTGTCAGGGAGACTGTCTTCGAGTGTATCGAAGTCGATTCCGGCTTCTTTGATCATATCGCCCAGCTCACGTGTTGTGATTGAAAAATCGACGTCACGAATGTCATCAACTTCCATTTCTTCACGGTCAATCTCAGATTTCTTCGCTATACACGGCATACAGGAAACGACTACGATCTTTTTTGGATCAATATTTTTCACCTGCGCGAAATATGATTTTATGATCGCGCCCATCATATTCTGAGGTGATTTGCAGGTGGATAAGTTCGGCAGGAAATCGGGGTGGTACATCTCACAGAAACGAATCCAGCCCGGCGAACACGATGTGATCATCGGGAGGACGCCCCCCGTCCTAAGACGGTGCAGCAGTTCGTTTGCTTCCTCACTGATCGTCAGATCGGCGGAGAAGTTTGTGTCGAATACATAATCAAACCCTATATGGCGGAGCGCTGCCGTCATTTTGCCGGTGACAGGCGTGCCGATCGGATATCCAAATTCTTCGCCGAGCGAGGCGCGAACAGCCGGAGCCGTTTGCACGACAACAACTTTATCGGGGTCATCCAGAGCATCCCAGACATTGTCAATATGGCGACGTTCGTGCAAAGCTGCCACCGGGCAGGCCTCAATACACTGACCGCAGTAAACGCAGTTGACGTCGCGCATGCTGTAGCCGAACGCCGGTCCGACTTCCGTGTCAAACCCACGGTTTGTGAATGCGAGTACACCCAGTCCTTGCACCTTGTTACATGTGCTAACACAACGCCCACAAAGGATGCACTTGCTTGTGTCACGCACAATCGATGGAGAAAGGGCGTCAATCGTAACGACACGTTTTGCGCCTTCGAAGCGGACGCCGCTGATTCCGCGTTCCTCGCAAAGGGCTTGCAGTTCACAGGTGCCGTTTCGCACGCAGGTCGGGCAGTTCATATCGTGGTTGGCGAGGATCAACTCCAGATTGATCCGGACGGCATTGCGGACGGCTCGTGTGTTGGTGCGGACGTTCATGCCTTCTTCAACTTTTAATACACAGGTCGCGGGTAGCCCGCGCATGGGTCTGCCGTTGACGTCGACTTCAGCGACACAGAGCCGGCATGCAGCTGTTTCGTTGGTATCTTTAAGGTAGCAAAGAGAAGGGATTCGGATACCTGCCTTATGAGCCGCCTGAAAGACGGTTTCATTTGCGTCGGCTTCAATCACACGGTTGTTGATCGTAATTTTTACAGTTTTATTATCTTCTATCATCATCGGACTCCTTTCTCCTTAGCGCCGTTCAATTGCGTCAAAGGGACAGACATCGAAGCAAGCACCGCAGTGGATACAAACGGCCTGGTCGATGTGGTGATGTTCCTTGACCGCGCCGGTGATGGCATCAGCCGGGCAGACACGCACGCACTTGGTGCATCCGATACATCTATCAGTTATGTAGTAACCGGTTAAGTTCTTACAAACGTGGGCCGGACATCTCTT
This sequence comes from Clostridiales bacterium DTU023, assembly GCA_001512945.1. GTDB lineage: Bacteria > Bacillota > Clostridia > Saccharofermentanales > DTU023 > UBA4923. The sequence continues at coordinate 12,470 of LFTF01000097.1, forward strand.
GTCAACAACATGGGCGAGGTATTCGTCCATAAAGTGTTCCATGGTCGATAAGACCGGGTTCGGAGCTGTTTGGCCTAGTGCGCACAATGATGTCAGCCGGATATTGTCGGCAAGTTCTTTGAGATCATCTAGATCCTTTTTATGGGCCGCTCCATTTACTATTTTATCGAGTATCTCGAGCATGCGTTTTGTGCCCTCACGACAGGGCGTGCACTGCCCGCAGGATTCATCGCATGTGAAATCGAGGAAAAAGCGGGCGATGTCCACCATGCAGTTGTCTTCATCCATGACAATCATGCCGCCAGAACCCATCATTGAGCCAAGTTCGACAAGTTTATCAAAATCGATGGGAACGTCGAGCGCATTGATCGTCAAACAGCCACCGGAAGGTCCGCCTGTCTGGACGGCCTTGAAAGTTTTGCCATTCGGGCAGCCTCCGCCTATGTCTTCAATGACTTCACGAAGTGTTGTGCCCATAGGTATTTCGACAAGACCGGTGTTCGTGATCTTGCCGCCCAAAGCGAATACTTTGGTGCCGGGGCTCTTCTCTGTTCCGATGGAGCGGAACCATTCGGCTCCGTTTCGGATAATCCCCGGAATATTGGCGAGCGTTTCCACATTATTGATAATGGTTGGCTTGCCCCACAATCCTTTGTTCGCGGGGAAAGGCGGTTTATTTCTAGGCATGCCGCGCTTGCCTTCAATCGAGGCAATGAGCGCTGTTTCTTCTCCGCAGACGAACGCCCCTGCGCCAAGGCGGATTTGGATATCAAAATTAAAGCCGCTTCCAAAAATGTTCTCGCCGAGCATTCCCAATTGTTCTGCTTGATCGATCGCGATGTGGAGGCGTTTGACTGCGGTCGGATATTCTGCGCGGACGTAAATCCATCCCTTGGTTGCTCCAATCGCGTAACCGCCGATGATCATAGCTTCCAAGATGGCGTGGGGATCGCCTTCGAGAACGGAACGATCCATATAGGCGCCGGGGTCTCCTTCGTCGGCATTACAGATAATGTATTTCTGGTCCGCCTCGTTCGCGGCCGCAAATTTCCATTTGAGACCGGTCGGGAAACCTGCGCCGCCTCGGCCGCGCAGCCCGGATGCGGAGATCGTGTCGATGACATCTTGCGGTGTCATTGTTGTGAGCACGTCTGCGAGCGCCTGATAACCGTCAACTCCGATATATTGGCGGATGTCTTCGGGATTGATGAATCCGCAGTTATGGAGAACAATCCGCTTTTGTTTACGGTAGAAGGGGAGATCATCGAACCCCGCACATTCTGGCGCCGACTTATCATCGTTGTTTAAACCGGCCAGCGTGAGTCCCGGACATGGACGTCCGCCAAGGATGTGTTCTTCGATAATTGTCTTTACTTTGGGGGGATCAACGTGAATGTACGATACTCTGTCTTTGCCTGTTTCGTAAATCTCAACGATTGGCTCATACACGCACATGCCTACACAGCCGACTTTTTCCAGCTTGATAGTTGTCATCCCTCGTTTATCAAACTCTTCTCTGAATGCGTCGTATACTTGGTTGGCACCCGCGGAAATACCACACGTCGCCATACCGATGACAACGCGGATATCCTTAGGTTGTTCGAGCTTCGCTTTCCATTCGTCGCGCAGCTGGTTAAGACCTTCTCGAGTCTGCAGAGGTTTCAGGCAGTCGATTTCTTGACAATTGTTTGATTCGATAACCATCAGTTCGCTCCCTTCTATTTGGACGACCGCGAGCCGTCTTCGCGGTATTTTGCGATGATGGCGGGGATACAGTTGACATTGTCGATATTCGCGTAGACATGGTCGTCGATCATCATGACAGGGGCGAGGCCGCAACAACCGAGGCAGCGCGCCGCGTTGATCGTGAATAGCCGGTCGTCCGTTGTCATGCCGACCCCGACGCCAACCGTTTCGATCACTTTGTCCAGCACCTTTTGGGCGCCTTTGACGTAACACGCCGTCCCCATACATACCTGGATCTGGTGTCGACCCATGGGAGATGTTGTGAATTGGCTGTAGAAGGTGGTGACGCCATAGAGTTCGGCGATAGGTACTCCAGTTTCGCTAGAGATAAATTTGTGAACTTCCAGGGGCAGATAACCGAACAGCCGCTGCGCTTCTTGCAACGCTGTCATGGCTACCCCCTGCTTATTCTCTTCTTTCTGAATAAAGGCCCGTAATTCCATATATCTCGGGTCGTCATCAGAGATCGTCATACATTGACAGGGCTGTGACATGTGACTCTCCTTTAATTTGGGTGTATGGGGCCAGGGTCATCACTTGCAAATCTGCGCAAACAAACGCCTAAACCTAAAGGGCTTGAGCGTCTGCTCGACAAAACTTCCGGGCAGCCGGTACAAATAAGGACGTCTGACACAGGCATAATCATAAATTACCATTCAATTATCGGCCTTTAATCGCTGTTCTGCAACCCCTCTACAGCGAAAAACACTTATACTTTTATTTTACAGGAACGATTCTCACGCTGACGCGACGCATGTCGCTCACAAATCATGTGTTAAAATCAACTTGAAAAACGCATTGCAAGATAACGTTTTGAAAATGTACGGACAAAGCACTTTGGGAGGCTTTTTATGGATCTCAGACGACTAGTTATGCTTCATTCCAACGACATGCACGGCGATTTTTTCGCTAAGGAAACGCACGACAAAGTGGTCGGCGGGATGAGCCGGCTTTCCGGCTATGTCCACAAAGTGCGAGAAGACGAAACCGATCCAGTTCTCTATGTCATTTCAGGAGACATGCTCCAGGGTTCGATCATCGATCAGGAATACAAGGGTATTTCTACGATCCTGGTTATGAATATGCTTGAACCGGACGTTGTGACGCTCGGCAATCACGAGACAGATTACGGATTCGCCCATCTCATGTTTCTGGAGCGTTGCGCCAATTTTCCCATTGTGAACGCCAATCTGTATATCAAACCGACAGGTGCCAATCTGTTCAAGCCCTACCACATTCTTGAGGTAGACGGAATCCGTATTCTATTTATCGGCATTATCACCGAAGAGGTTATCTCCAAAAGTAAGAGTGAGCCTTTGATTGGAACATTTATCAGCATTGAAGACGCTGCCGACGAGGTGGAATATATTTGCAACAGCTACAAAGATGTTGACATCGACTTGACAGTTCTTTTGACTCATATCGGGTTTGAGCAGGACAAGCGACTTGCGGCACTTCTCCCATCCGAGATCGGTGTGGATCTCATTATCGGCGGACACAGCCACACGATGCTTGAACAGCCTGAGAAGGTCAACGACATCCTGATCGCGCAAGTTGGTTCGGGTACGGAATTCATCGGCCGCTTCGACCTCACCATCGATATGGACACTAATTCGGTTTATGAATTTACCTGGCAGGCAGTTCCGATCGATGATTCACACTGTCCCAACGATCCCGTCATGGATGAGTTGCTTTCGCAATACCAACAGGAGGTTGACGGGAAATATAATGCCGTTATCTGCCGCCTCCCGCATGATATGGAACACGCTGATCGTTTTCGGGAGACAGAGTTGGGCAATCTTTTCTCAGATATTCTCCACGAGCAGCTCGGCGTTGATGTGGCGTTCGTGGCTTCCGGGTCGATAAGAAAACCGAAACTTACCCGCTTGGTAACGCGTTCTGATCTGATGGAGGTCTATCCCTATGATGAAGCGATGATAAGCTTCTCTGTCAACGGTACAACGCTAGAACAGATGCTCCGATATTTAATGCAAACGCTGTATCAGGGTGAGTCACGCGAATTTTATCAGTGGAATGCCGCTTTACGCGTCCAAGTATCTGAAGATGGCGAGATTACTAATATCGAGATGAGAGGCGCTCCGCTTGAACCTGAAACTCAATACCGTATCGCAATGCAGGACTATCACTTCGGGATCATCGCTGATACATTCGGCATTACGCATGAGGAGCTTGCTGACAAGGGTCGGATCCGCACCGTCAGCACATCAGCTCAGGACAATGTGATTGAATACTTCCGCAAGAATAAGATCCCGCGATACCGGCGGGATGGAAGAATTGCGATGGCAGCACAA
>LFTF01000097.1:16599-17981 GCA_001512945.1 Clostridiales bacterium DTU023
GTGTGGTTCACTCGGCATTCATCACCATCGTCAGGGACGGGTTTTATCATGGGAACATCTAGGATGACACCACATGATTCACACTTGAAGTGGGCATGGAAGCCTGGTGAGGCATCATACCGCATTTCGTGCGGTTCAACCTTGACATTTTGAATCAAGTGTTTTTCATGAAATAACTTGACTGTGTTGTAGACGGTTGCACGAGAAAAGAGATGGCCTTCCTTTTGCAGTTCAGCATAGATGTCATCAACCGTGGGGTGATTTTTCGAGGCAACGAGGTAGTCATAAATGCGCACTCGCTGGCTCGAGGGATTAATCCCGTGTTTCCTCAGCAACTTAACTGTTCGTTCACTCACTCGTTATGGTCTTTCATTATCTGGCAGATGAAATGCTTTATTTGTATGAGTCGGCTACTGTCCACTGTTCCCAAACTTTACCTACAAGCTCAATGCCTGGTTTCAGCGTTTTTCCGCCTTCTTGCCAGCCTGAAGGTGTCACTTCTTTTCCACCTGTCCGTTGGACGAGTTGGTAGGCTTTGATCTGGCGCAATGCCTCTGAAACGTTTCTGCCGACCGGCGGGGTTAAGACTTCCATAGCTTGGATGTTGCCCTTGGGGTCAATCAGGAAGCGTCCCCTGACATTGACGCCTTCTACGCGGTCATAGACGCCGTAGAGTTCTCCGATCGCGCCCGAGGAGTCGGATAGCATCGGGAACGGAACGGGGTGGCCCGCTATAATAGACAATTCCTTGTCATCCCAAATTTTGTGGACAAAGGGGCTGTCGACCGAAATCGATAGAACCTGCACGCCCAGTGCTTCGAATTCTTCATATCTTGCTGCAACTGCAGACACTTCTGTCGCTCAGACAAAGGTGAAATCACCGGGATAGAAGCATAGCATCACCCACTGATCTTTGTAGTCCTCCAGCTTGACATTTGTGAATTTCCCCTTATGGTAAGCGGCTGCTTCAAACATAGGGGCGGGTTTTCCAACCATTGGCATATTGTTGTATTCCTTTCTGAATTTATGTCCCGAACAAACGTGGGCATGAGGGATCTGTGTATGATCAATTCATGCCGAGTATGTACAGGCAATCCGATACGATCCACGATTGTAATCATTATAGAAACATAACAATTATAATCATATTTATGCTAACACGTGACTGATAACAGCGCAAGTTATCAAGACAGTCGCATAGGCGACGCTGTATGCTATTGTAACTAAAGTCGATCACAATTATATGTGGCACTAACGAAAACCCATTTACCGAAGGAGCGCAATATGTCAACTCATAACTACTATGCTAGATCATTACAAGCACACGCTACCTGGCGAGGAAAGATCGAATTGTCATCGCGCGTGGATGTCTCGACCAAAGA
>LFTF01000091.1:0-350 GCA_001512945.1 Clostridiales bacterium DTU023
CCGTCGATGATGCGCGAGCGCTTTCATTCGCAAGACCCTGCGTTCAACACAAGAATAGTTTTTGATGCTGTTCGCAAGGGTGATGCGGTGGCTTTACGAGTGCTCGAACAGTATGTCAACTATTTGGCTGTGGGGATCAGGACACTTGTCGTTCTGTGCCGTCCGCACATCATCCTCTTAGGAGGTGGGATCAGCAACGCTGGGAATCTGCTTTTGAAGCCGCTTCGCGCGGCCGTTTTACGGACAACTTTTGCGGGCGATATCATTGCTCCGCCACCTATACATGTCAGCCGACTTGGCAATGACGCCGGAATAATCGGCGCGGCGATGCTCTATAAAGAGCCGATTGT
>LFTF01000091.1:564-1779 GCA_001512945.1 Clostridiales bacterium DTU023
CGGTCGTCTTGCGGGCACGGTCGGCGGCGGAGCCGTCGAATTTAATTCGATTGAGATCGCGCAAGATGCGCTTCGCGAGAAACGCTCCAACATCCACCATTTCATGCTGACGAGAAATCAAGTTGAGGATATCGGCATGATCTGCGGGGGCAATGTAACCGTCCACTATCTCTATTTGGCCGGAGATGACGACGATCTGCGGGATACCGTGAAAACAGCGCTCGATGCTATACGAAAACGTCAGCCCAGCTGGCTTATCACAGATATCAATGAGGCCGATCAATTGGGTCTGGCTGTGTTCGTGGCTCCCGAAGGTGCCAACCCGAGTAAACCCGTTTTTTCTGAGCGAGCATGGGTGTTTAAAGGATTCCCGGAGGATCATGAATGCACGAAAGCACTTCTTAACGACCCGCAACTGCTTTGTCAGCGCGGGCGCGCGTTTGAGATATGCGGCCATACATTCTATGTTGAAGAGTTGGTTGTTCCCGGTGTTGTCTATATTCTCGGCGGCGGCCATGTCGGACAGGCGCTGGCGCCTGTTTTGGCGAACGTTCACTTCGCAGTCGTGGTCTTAGACGACCGTGAGGAATTTACAGACCCTGCGCTCTTCCCCGGTGCTTACGATGTAAAAATGTGCGATTTCGATCATATCGACCGCTCGGTCTCAATTGGGTCAGAGGATTACGTTTGCATTATGACACGAGGTCACGCTAACGATCTGGATGTTGAAGATCAGGTATTGAATACGGATGCGCGTTATATTGGTGTGATCGGCAGCCGTCACAAAGTCAGCGCGACAGATGCTCAATTGATGGAGCGCGGGCACACCAAGGAACAGCTGAGGCGCGCTGTCTCTCCGATCGGTCTTGATATCGGGGGAGAAACGCCTGAGGAAATTGCCATTAGCATTGCTGCTCAAATGATTGCTGTGCGCTCAGGGAAATTGGAAGCCAGAAGAGCTCTGTAGCCCGCAGGTCGCACAGTAATGGATATTTTAAAACAACCAAGTGACGCAATAGACGTGACTTCAGACAAGCTGCCTTTGGCATGCTTTTCCTATCCGGCCAACGAACAAGAACTGCTTTCACATGTGAAGTCGCAGCTTGCCGAGAAACGCCCTATTTTATTGACAGGTGCGATCGGATCTGGGAAATCTACATTTGTCCAGCATCTGATTGATGACCTGGATATCATCCCGTCGGGATATATGACAAT
>LFTF01000045.1 GCA_001512945.1 Clostridiales bacterium DTU023
TCGCGCTATTATTCAGCCTTGCCGGCTATTCGGTAACGCCTGAACCAGATGAAGAGCGAGGCGATATTGTCCAGATTGTCCACCTGGGAACACCTGAAAAACTTGAAACATTCTGCCAGGCGATACAATCCGCAGCGCCCGTTGACGGGTTTGTGACACCTATCCCTGCGCCTATGCCAGGCTATGATTGTGATATCATAATGGCGTCTGGCTCGTTTATTCAGGGATCGACAATTGAACTATCTGCGGACGGTCCTATTCGGCCACCTTACGATGTTTATGTCCAGGGCGGTTTGACATTTGAAAATGCCCGACTCGGCGCAATGATGGCACTTGAGCGCATTCGACAACCAGCTCCGAAATATTAAAAGATGATGAAACAAAAACAAACATACCGCGACACACGTCCACGCATGACAGATGAGTTAAGCGCCAGGCGTCAAGTAAAACGCAAAAAGAACAGCTTGCGTTTGGCGGCGATGATTACCCTTGTTCTGGTTACTATTTCATTTACGGTCTGGTCTATTATGTTCATCCTCGCGCGAGATCATGAAGAATCGCGTCTGTCTTTTTTGACAAGCCAGACAGTCGGCGTACCTATATCGAGTTCTATTGCCATTTTGAGTGATTCTACGATTGTCATCGCACCGTCCGGCGGCTTGTTGCTTCCTCTTGTAGATGAAGGGTCCCGTGTCGCCAAGGAAGGGCGGTACGCGCTCATTGTTCCTATTGAGCGTGAGGATGATGTCAGGCGGTACCGTGAATTAAAAGACACATACAGAGCCAGACTGTTTGCGGCAAGTGGGTTTGCCGACGTTAACAGATATCCCTTGCCATTGTCACCTGGCGACAGCCTATTACGTGAAGCAATTCCTGCAGTTAGTCGATCCGGGGGAGCAGATGAATCCCTGGATCTTAAACATTCGATGCGCAAGTTGCGATTTGCATTTCAGCGAGCTTTAACTGATGCGGAATCATTTGCAAAACCCGTCGAGGAGTTGGGCTCTTTTGGTCATGAATGTGACAGTCTGTTGTCTTCTTTGGAGTCAGACGCAAATACCAGGACGCTTCGGGCACCTGTCACCTGTCAAGTTAGTTTTGTCTTAGCGTCATCTGCTTCGGCTCATGACGCAGAATACTGGGAATGGATCCCGAACCCGCTCTCTGCGATTGATCAACTGATAAACGATCCCTTGATCGCAGAGGTCTTGAGTTATTGTCAGGTGGAGACTGGACAGACAGTCGCTACTTTGAGCAAGTTCAGCGAGCAGTCCGTCATGGCATTTATATCCACCGATGATTTGGGTAGCCAGTCGATCAAGAAAGGCGATCGCGTTGATCTCTATCATAGGGGCGAAGCGCTGGCCATGAAAAATTGTTTGGTCACAAGAATAATCTCGGAAGATGAAATACAACGTGTGTTTGTTACGTGTGAAGCCTTGCCGGAACATATTCTTCACAGATCGGCGATGAAAGACGTTTCATTTATTGCACGAAACGTGAAGGGGCTATGTGTCCCTTTGCGAAGCCTTGCGAACGTGAGCCCCGATTCGCAAACAGCAGAATTAATGAGGATTGCCGGTGGTGTTACACAGACGATAACAGTCAATGTGCTTGGGATGGATGAGCGTTATGCCGTCATTGAATCCCAAGACACCGAAACGCGTGCGCTCAGCGAGGCTGATCTTTACGTTGTCAATCCGTGGACGATCAGTGACGGCAAATTGATTGATTAGCATGTGAAAGGTCTGGGAGTTACCCGTTAGTTTATGAATGATTCACGAAAAAATCTTATTGAGAACAACTTGGACAGTCTGAGGGAAGCGATTGATGTGGCAGCTATTGCGGCAGGGCGTGATCCTGTTTCAATAAAACTCGTCGCCGTAACTAAGAGTCATCCTCTTAGTGATATAGAGATTGCATTGTCACATGGTCAGCAGACTCTTGGAGAAAACCGTGTGCAGGAATTGACAGAAAAGATAGAAGCAACGAAAGAACACGGTCTTGCATGCGAGTGGCACATGATTGGTACATTGCAGACCAACAAAGTGCGTTTCATTGTAGGCGAAGTCGCTTTGATTCATTCAGTTGACCGCATTAGGCTTTTGCGTGCGATCGAAAAATATGCTTCACAGCAAGGCATCGTGCAAGATGTTCTATTGCAAGTGAACGTGTCGGGAGAATCTTCCAAGCACGGTTTTGGACCGGAAAATCTAGGCCATGTACTCGAGCATCAACAGGATTTTCCGCATATCAGAATCATGGGGTTGATGACGATGGCCCCCCATTTTGAGGATCCTGAACAAACGCGGCCTGTGTTTGCCCGTCTCAGGCAATTGCGCGATGAACTGGCTGTCAAATATAACAGTCCGCAACTCACCGAGCTTTCCATGGGTATGACCAATGATTACATTCAGGCGGTCGGGGAGGGCGCGACCCTTGTTCGGGTCGGGAGTGCTATTTTCGGACAGCAATACTGTTAAATCAGTCCACTACATAACAGGATAGATACAAAGCTGTGACGATTTGCAACTTTTCTTGCAAGCTCATGTTCACGTCTTTATAATGAATTCGTAAATGCGTGCTTATCACGGCATTCACTTTTATTGTTGCGTACGGTGAACGCAACTGGCATTAAAGGGATTAAGGAGACAACCATGAGCAATTTCCTGAGCAAACTGTTCGGAAGTCCTGATGACGGTTACGATGATTACGAGCAGAACGATTCATACAATGACTTTTCGTCAGAAGATCTGCCCATAGACGAGCGTTCCGCCATTCCTCGCGAAGGTAAAACAAAACGAGGTCAGGAACGAACCGTGCCCTTCCCGGGGGTGAAACAGGGAACAGATCATACGGTGGTGCTGGTCGAAGCGTTTGATATTGACACAGCGTGGCCGGTGTGTGATCACGTCAAGCAGGGACGAACGGTCATCTGCAATACGGAGCGCTTATCATCTGATATTCGTATCCGGTTTCAAGATATTGTTTCTGGATCGGCCTATGCCATCGGCGGTATGCTGCAGGCTGTCTCCCAATTTATTTTCGTCTTTGCCCCTGCATCGACACGCATTGATTTCGATGACGGGCGTCTCGCATTTAGCACTTTGCGTAATGCCAGCCGTGAACCTGTGATGTCAGGCTTGATGAGCGAGCGGGAATCTTCGAGACATGTCCGTTGAGAGTGGCTATCCGCCGCCTTCATTCGACGAAATACTCAGCAGCCATAATCGCTCAGATTCCAATGGTGTGCTGATAGGTCTCGACGTCGGGGGTAGCACAACAAAAATTATTGGATTCCGCGGCAACTCCTTGCTTCGTGAAACGCTGGTTCAAGCCAGTGACCCCATTGCCTCTGCATATGGAGCTCTCGGAAAATTTCTGATTCTTAATAATCTTACTCTCGACCAGGTTGGCGGAATTCACGCGACCGGAGTCGGGGCTTCTTATCTTGATGGGCATTTGTTGGAGTGCACAACAACCATTGTTCCTGAATTTGACGCAGTGGGGCTGGGCGGGCTTTATACTGCTGGTGTCGACCGCGCGGTCGTCGTCAGCATGGGGACCGGTACGTCGTTCGTCTATGCCGACAGGCAGACCATGAGACATATCATAGGGTCCGGGATCGGAGGCGGAACGCTTCTCGGTCTGGCACAAGTGATGTTGAGTGTGCGCGATTTTAAAAGCATCAGCGAGATGGCTGAGCAGGGCAACCTAAATATGATTGACCTTTCCATCGGAGATATTTCGCGTTACGATATTCCGGGTCTCTCGGCAGACACCACGGCCTCTAATTTTGGAAGAGTGGTCGATCATGTGACGCACGATGATATTGCGCTTGGGATCGTTAATCTTGTATTTCAATCGGTAGGCACAGCGGCTGTGCTCGCTGCGCGCCTGGAAGGCGTGGAAAAAATTGTGTATACAGGCAATCTGCTCCGGGTATCAAGTGGTCGCGCAGTTCTTGCGAATTTTGCTGATCTTTACGGCTTAGATATTATCATTCCTGAACACGCTGAATATGCGACGGCGATCGGCGCGGCTCTTTACCAGTTGTCTTCATAAAAAAGCACTGTCTCGTCGGTGGACGAGACAGTGCTTCAGTTCAACTATATTCAATAGTTTTAATCAGTTTGGTATTTTTTCCGGATATAATCGTCGATTGATCCCGCGGCCTTTTTACCTGCGCCCATGGCCAAGATCACAGTCGCGGCGCCCGTGACGGCGTCACCACCGGCCCAAACTCCCTCTTTAGAAGTTTCAAGCGTATCTTCGCAAACCATAACACCGCCCCAGGGCTTACATTTAAGGTCGGGAGTTGTTTCTCGAAGCAGCGGATTGGGCGTCTGCCCGATCGCGACGATCACGGTGTCTAGATTAATGGTGAACTCCGAACCAGCGATTGGGATCGGTCTCCTGCGACCCGAAACATCCGGTTCGCCGAGTTCCATTCTTATACAGCGGATACCGGTGACCCACCCTTGATCATTTCCAAGAATTTCAACGGGGTTTGCGAGCATGATGAACTCAATGCCTTCTTCTTTCGCGTGCTCCGCTTCTTCATGGCGGGCAGGCAGTTCTTGTTCGGAGCGCCGATAAATGATATAGACTTTGTCTGCGCCAAGTCTCATGGAGCTACGTGCCGAGTCCATTGCGACGTTGCCGCCACCAATTACTGCCACACGCTTTCCTATATTAATAGGTGTAGCTGCCTCAGGCCAACGCCAAGCTTTCATGAGATTGACGCGTGTCAGGAATTCATTGGCCGAGTAAACTTGATTCAAGTTTTCTCCCGGAATGTTCATGAAAGCGGGGAGACCTGCGCCACTGGCGATAAAAACGGCGTCAAAACCTTGTTCACCTAACAGTTCGTCGAGTGAAAATATCTTACCGATCACCATGTTGCATTCGATCTTGACTCCTAGATCTTTAAGCTGCTGGATTTCAGTTTGAACGAGCGCTTTGGGGAGACGAAATTCAGGAATGCCATACATAAGGACTCCGCCTGCGACATGGAATGATTCGAACACCGTCACATCGTATCCGCGATGGGCAAGATCGCCGGCACACGCTAAACCGGCCGGTCCTGAGCCGACGATGGCCACCTTGTGGGCGTTGTTCTGAGGTTTTTCAGGAGCTGTTTTTGTGTTTGCGAAATGCCAGTCTGCCGCAAAACGTTCTAGACGTCCAATGCCTACCGGTTCTCCTTTGATTGCTCTCACACATTGCAACTCGCATTGATTTTCCTGGGGGCAAACGCGTCCGCAGACAGCAGGCAGACTATTGGTTGAAACGATCGTCTGATAGGCATTTTCAAACTCCCCACGTACGATTTGCGAAATAAAGTCAGGAATTTTGACGTTGACGGGACACCCGGCAACACAGGGACGATGTTTGCAATTAAGACACCGTGTTGCCTCCTCCATCGCCATCTCGACCGTATAGCCGAGGGAAACTTCCTGGTAATTGCGTTTCCTGATATCGGGGTCCTGTTCCGGTATATTGACTTTCACAGGTGACATATTAGGTTTACGATCAGTCATGGCGTACTTCTCCAGTAAGGCGGCAACGTTGCCGTTCCAATTCTTGTTCTCTGTCGAATTTTTCTTGCTCCAGATAGGCTTTAGATCGTCGGATTGATTCTTCAAAATCGACTTCATGGGCATCGAAATCCGGACCGTCAACACATGAGAACTTAATCTTTCCTCCGACTGTGAGCCTACAACTGCCGCACATGCCTGTGCCATCTACCATGATGGTGTTCATGCTGACTATCGTTTTGATGCCATAAGAGCGGGTTAGATTGGCGACTGCGCGCATCATGACCAACGGTCCGATCGCAAGTACAAGATCGTAACACTCACCTTTTTTGAGTTGCTCTTCGAGGACGTTGGTTACAAATCCTTGCCGTCCGCTTGAACCATCATCGGTGATGATATAAAGGTTCTCTGACACGGCTTTCATATCGTCTTCGAGGATGATCAAATCTTTAGTTCGAAAGCCGGAGATTACATCAACAAGGGCACCAATTTTATGAAGGTAAGCCGCTTGCGGATAAGCGATGGCCATACCTAATCCTCCGCCGATGACAGCAACCCGTTTCCCAACATATTCATCTAATTCGGAAGGTTTTCCGAGAGGACCGACAAAACTGGTGATTGTATCGCCCACTTTTTTGGAGCCGAGCCTCAGGGTTGATTTGCCAACCGTTTGGAAGATGATGCGGACCGTCCCTTGTTCAGTGTCCGTTCCGGCGATGGTGAGGGGAACGCGTTCGCCTTCCTCATCGACTCTGAAAATAATAAATTGCCCCGGACGCGCTTTGCGCGCGATCAGTGGGGCCTCTATATCCATCATGATTGTTTCGCTGTTGAGTTGTTTTCGCGCAAGAATCCTGTTCATGGAAGACGCGCTCCTTCCTGTATGTCGGCTGTCCTCCCGAGAAAGGCTGAACAATGCAATCGGGGGGATAGGCAAAATAATTACCTATTGAGAATACCATATGAGAGACGGGGAGACAGGCGTACTAACTCGAATTTGGAGTTCTGTCTTTAGGATGGCATACCCGATGCGGGTATCTGTCTGATGAGTAGATAAGATTCGTAAAGTACGTTTGTTAAGAATAGCGGGAACCAGTCGGTTAGGCATTAGAATAGTAAAAATACTTAATGATTTGCCTTGTGCTATATATGTATCTAGGAAAGCTGAGGTGAATCATGAAATGGGTAACTACTCATACAAGAATGTGGCTAACGCGATCATTTAAGTCGTTCCTGTTTACAAGTGATTATGACAATCAATTGAGTTTCGTTGAAAATCAAGATCTTGGCATTTATGTTCATATCCCTTTTTGTAAGAAACTGTGTAGCTTTTGCCCCTATTGCAAAGAGATTTATACGGAGGAAAAAGCACATACATATGTCGATTATCTTATTAACGAAATCCATATGGTTGGCAGTCAAATCAAAGAAAAGAAACAAGTCACCAGCCTTTATTTTGGTGGAGGCACGCCTGCGCTTGTCGCAGACAAATTGGAAGAGATAATCTCCGCCATAGAGGATCATTTTGTTATCACGGAGGGGATAGGATTAGAATTGCATCCCGATAATGTAAATGAAGAGACTCTTTTACTGTTAAAAGAATCGGGCGTTACTAAGATTAGTATTGGAATACAGTCTTTTCAGAACAAGTTTTTATCTGTTTTAGGACGCAATGAATTTGACCTTGCGAAAATATCGCAAGCGATTAACAAAGTGCCGTTTGAAACAATGTCTATGGATTTCATATTCGCGCTTCCCGGCCAAACGATTGCTGACCTTAAATCAGACATCGACGCCGCTTTTGCAAGTGGTGCCAACCATATCGCTATTTACCCCTTTATCGATTTCACGTTCACAGATAGCACATTACAAGCCATGGACAAAAAACAAAAAAGAAAGCTTCTTGATGGGATAACCCTGTACTGTCAAGAGAAAGGGTATGTCAGAGACTCTATTTGGACGTTTTCAAATAATGAAAGCGCAAAGTATTCATCCATGACACGAAACAATTTTCTAGGGTTCGGTTGTTCTGCCACCACGCTTTTAAAGGATCAGTTTAAAATCAATACGTTTTCCGTAGAGGAATACCAAAAGAGAATCGATGCACATGAACTCCCGACCTCCCTTACAATTCGGTTCACTCAAAGACAGAGGATGATCTATTATCTGTTTTGGACTGCTTACAGCACCCGAGTTAATGTGGAGGATTTCGAACGGTTCTTTGGAGTTTCATTGAAAAGGATGTATGGCTTTGAGTTTTGGCTCGCAAAAAATCTGGGTTTAGTGACTGAAAACAATGGTGTATTTCAAATGACACTCAAAGGCGCCTTCTATTATCATTATTATGAGAATTACTACACGCTTTCTTATATTGATCAGATGTGGGGTGTTATGAGAAAAGAAGCCTTCCCGGAGAATATCAAGTTTTAATTTCCTAAATAATAAAGGCTTAACTTGATCTCTAGATCATACGAGAGTTTATCCCCTCCCTAAGAAACGGGAACGATTAATTATCCTTGGACTGGCACGGCACGCCCGAGAAGGCAGTAACAGGGGAGA
>LFTF01000059.1 GCA_001512945.1 Clostridiales bacterium DTU023
CTAGCGCTCGATCCCATTGAAAAAAAACCCTTGTCTTATTTCTACCCAGGTAGTTACATACTTTCTGCCGGAAGTTACGGTTGCAATATGGCATGTCCGTTTTGCCAGAACTACGAGATTGCGCGAGAAGCCGAAGCATCCCAGCACACGGTGACCGTGAGTCCCAGTGAGTTGGTAGCCAAGGCGCTGGATCTGCGTGATCGAGGCAACATAGGAATCGCCTTCACATACAATGAACCGCTTGTCGGTTATGAGTACGTGCGCGATACAGCTAAGCTCGCCAGGGACAATAACCTGGAGACGGTTGTTGTCACAAACGGCCAGATCGAGGCAGGACCACTGGCGGAACTATTGCCGCTCATCACGGCGTGGAATATTGACCTGAAGGCGTTCAATGAGGATTCCTACCGCAAGTTGGGAGGCCGACTCGACGTTACAATGCGGACAATTCAGCGTGCGTCAGCGGTATCTCACGTCGAAGTAACGACGCTCGTGGTGCCCGGTTTATCTGATAGTAAAGAGGATATGAGGCGCGAATCCGAATATTTGGCGTCATTAGACCCCAGAATACCACTACACTTGTCNNCTTCG
The DNA here is from genome assembly GCA_001512945.1 of Clostridiales bacterium DTU023. Lineage (GTDB taxonomy): Bacteria > Bacillota > Clostridia > Saccharofermentanales > DTU023 > UBA4923. Next base: position 592 of record LFTF01000059.1, read on the forward strand.
CGATATCGCCGAACAATCACTCGAGCACGTCATCCTGGGAAATATTCGATAAAATCAGCGTTGATTGGCCGATTGCCAGGCACAAGGGAAACGTTTGCCTGAATATCATGTTTTACCATATCCGGTCAAAGTAGAGCGGTTATTCCGTTTGTTTACTTGCACAAATTATGGATCATAAATTATTCATTTATCCGTAATGTTGACCCACTCTCGTGAATCGCCTACAATTAATTAGGTAGCACTTACTTAACACTTCAGGAGGAAAAATCATGATTGATCAAAAAGTACTGGCATCGATTAACTTGCATGCCGTACTGCGTAACATAGAGGATTTGGTGCGTTTATGCCCGGAGGCATCGCAGTTTTTGCCAGATAAAAGTCTGGCTATTCGTTTTTCTGTACCGGGACTTGATAAACTGGTACTCAATTTTTCTGACACAACGTGTCAAGCACTTCGGGG
>LFTF01000113.1 GCA_001512945.1 Clostridiales bacterium DTU023
GCATTACATATGTTGCGCTTAGGGAACTTATACATCCTGAACACAGCTATTGTACTAATCGAATAGTTAAAGCATATGAATTTTCTCAACTAGTTTTTCAAACTCAAGACCTGGAAAATGGTTAGTAGTATATTTCATTATATAATAACGTCGAATTATGTCAACATAATGAATGATTATGCTCTCAAGTAACGAGCCGCAAGAATATAATCAAGCGACTATTGGGAAGATATTGGGATTTTGTTTTTACAAGGCGAGATCAATGCCCGATAAGACCGCGACAATCAGTGCTTAAGACTGTCACAAAAGCATTTTTGCAATCAAGCGCGGGATTTTTCGATTAAATGTGTACTCCAGTTTTATATGACTTTGCTCGCAAGATCGTGGTAAACTCAAGGCGATATCATCTGTATAAGAAAGGGGATCATATGGTCAAGCACAAGAGGCTGTCGGAGTGGGTGGATGAGATGAAAGAACTGCTGCAACCTAGTCATGTTCATTGGTGTGA
>LFTF01000058.1:0-13146 GCA_001512945.1 Clostridiales bacterium DTU023
CAGGCACGTACAATGTCAGGAAACGCCTTGTGCATTTCGAGCAATTCCTTGCGCCCTTCTGGATCCGATGTCATGTCAAAGAGATTCGAATAATGTTTTTTCGGAACGATCAGAACATGCACCGGCGCGACGGGGTGAAGGTCTTTAAACGCCAGAACATCTTCATCTTCATATACTTTTTTAGAGGGGATATCTCCTCTAATAATTTTGCAAAATACACAGTCTTCCATTGGCTTCACTCCCCTGCTATAAAAACACACAACTCGATTAAGTATCGAGCGTCAGTTCTTGATTTCTGCTGCCTTGGCTTGAATAATCGTTCGAATAACCGACAACGCCTCATCGACTTTATCCGTGTCACGTCCTCCTGCCTGTGCCATATCGGGACGCCCACCGCCACCGCCTCCTGTAATCTTCGCGGCTTCGCGAACTAGATCACCGGCACCAAGTCCCAGCTTTACAGCGCCCGGACCTGCCATCGCAAGCCAAAGCACTTTCTCAGAAGTTGTCCCTGCCAATACAACGACAGCGTTTTCTCCCAACTTGTCACGGAAACGATCACCTGCTTCACGGAGATTTTCGGCATCGTAACCTGGGAATACATGGATCAGCGTATGGAATGGATCAATGATTTCTTCCTTAGATGTCAGATCGGCAACAGATTCAGCCAATTTTTCTCGTTCCAGTTGTTTGACCTCATCTTCTAGCGTGCGAATCTGCTCGTCCATGGCCTTAAGTCTGGCAACTAATCCTTCGCGCGGAGTTCGGAGGTCCTGCTCCAACTCGCTGATAACGGCCGCGTCACGGGAAGCTTCTTCAATCGCGCGTTCCCCCGTAACTGCTTCAATACGTCTTATGCCGGAAGCTATTCCAGCTTCTGACACGATACGAAACAACGCAATCTCGCCTGTCGACTTGAGATGGGTTCCGCCGCAGAGCTCTCGCGACAAATCTCCGCACGACACAACGCGAACATTGTCATCATACTTTTCACCGAACAGGGCGACTGCCCCCGACGCACGCGCTTCATCGATGCTCATCACATCCGTAATAACCGGAAAATCGTAGAGCACAGCCCGGTTGACAAGTGATTCAATCGTACGCAGTTTGTCATGCGCAACAGGGCCATCATGTTGGAAGTCGAAACGGAGCCTGTCAGGTGAAACAAAAGATCCCTTTTGCGTAGTCATCTCTCCCAAAACACTGCGCAACGCCGCATGCAGCAAATGTGTCGCCGTATGATTTCTCGCTGTCGATTTTCGTTCTTTTGATTTCACAGATAGTGTTACAGGCTGTTGTGAGCGCACAACGCCCTGGGTTACTTTCGCAAGGTGAAGCACAATCCCATCACCCGTTTTTTCAGTTGATCCAATCGAAGCTAGTGCACCATTTTGAATAGCCAGGCCTGTGTCGCTTGTTTGACCGCCTCCCTGAGCATAGAAAGGGGTTGCTTCTGTAATGATGTAAATATCCTCACCTTCGCTTGCCTGTTCGACCTGAGTCAACGTCTGTTTGTCGACTGAGGTTTTAAGGATGAATAACAGAGGCAATTGCTTCTCCAACTCGTCATAACCGGTGAAAATCGTTGGGGGCAAAGCGCGAACAGCATCGGGAAGAGAAAGGGCACCCCAGGCCGTTGATGTTTTCTCAAGAAAATCGGCACGGGCGCGCGTTTTTTGTTGCTTCATGGAAGCATTGAACCCGTCGATGTCAACCTCCAGTCCCATTTCCTTAACGATCTCCACGGTGAGTTCAACGGGAAAACCAAATGTGTCATGCAAAAGGAAAGCGACGTCACCAGGTAATATCTTTGAATCTTTCTCCTGTTCCGTATTACAGGCTTCAGTCAACAACGCAAGGCCCTGCCGGATGGTCCTGTCAAAACGTTTTTCCTCAGCTTCCACAACCGCGACGATCGATGTTTCCTGTTGAAGTTCAGGGTAGTGATCGCGAGACTGCTCAATAGCGGTACGCACGATCGGCGCAAGAAACGGTCGATCAACGCCGAGTAGACGGCCGTGTCGTAAAGCACGTCTGATTAAGCGTCGCAGAACATATCCGCGACCTTCATTGCCGGGCAAAATTCCGTCAGCGATCATCATCATGGCCGAACGGACGTGATCAGTAATCACCCGGACCGAAACACTGTTCTCATCCGAGTCACCATACGTGGTTCCTGTTGTTTCGCAAACACAATCAAGGATGGCACGAATCGTATCTACCTCAAACATACTGCCGACATCCTGTACAATGGCAGCCATCCGTTCAAGTCCGGCGCCCGTATCTATGTTTTTCTTTTCGAGGGGTACGTATGTTCCGTCTTCAAGCTTATTGAACTGCGTAAAAACAAGATTCCAGTACTCTAAATACCGATCACACTCACAGCCGACACCGCAATCTGGACTACCGCACCCGTATTTCTCTCCTCGGTCAAAAAACATCTCGGAGCATGGTCCGCAAGGACCCGTTCCATGTTCCCAGAAATTATCTTCGTCAAACCGCGTGATACGTTCAGAGGGAACGCCTGTTGCCACCCACAAGTCATAGGCTTCATCGTCATCCAGGTGAATCGTGACATAGATACAATCTTGCGGTAATCCAAGAAAATTTAATGAAAAATCCCATGCCCACTGTATGGCTTCCTTTTTGAAATAATCGCCGAAAGAAAAATTGCCCAACATCTCGAAATACGTTCCGTGACGACCGGTTCTGCCGACGCGTTCGATATCAGGTGTCCTGATACATTTCTGGCACGTAGCGACACGCGGCCCGGGCGGCGTCTCTGCACCTGTGAACCAGGGTTTTAGCGGCGTCATACCTGCGTTGATCAAGAGGATCGAGGGATCATTGTCGGGAACCAACGAAAAACTCGGAAGAACGAGATGGTCGTGTTTTTCAAAAAATTCGAGATATAGGCTGCGAATGGTATTAAGACTTAAGGGTTTCACTGGATAATTTCTCCGATCAGTGATTATGTTTAAAGGCCCGGTTAAACCGGGCCTAATTGTATCAGAAACTGTTCAGCAGACGGTTAATCGCCAAGCAACTCAGACAACGGCGGGATAGCTATCTCTTGGCCCACAAAGAGATTAGTAATAGTCTTGCCGTTGTACTCTGCCAATTTGATGCAAAGAGATTCGCTCGCGCGATCATAATATTTCAGGCAAATTCCCCACCAGGTGTCGCCTTCCTCAACCTCATGGATTTTGTCCAAGATAACCGGAACGGTTGGCTCAGGCTCTGTGGGCTGGGTAGGTGCGACAGTGGAAGGTGGTTCCGTTTTCGTCGGTTCGACCTCTGTCACGCTCGTTGTTGTGGTCGGCGGCGTCTTTCCACCTCCGCCCGTAAGAAGTTTAATTAGCGCAATGATACATATCAAAATGATTGCAATCAGGATTGCGTAAAAGACAATACGTCTTGTCCTGTCAGATCCTTTGCGCGGGCCTCTGTCATATCCGTCATCTTCATCGTCATAATCACTGTATGGATCGTATCCGCGTTGAGAACTGTCAAGATCATCTCCCATTTCCCAGGTTTCACCACGATCGTAACCTTCATACTGTGATTGGTTTCGCCTTTGTGCGGCAGTAGAATATGCGAAAACAGGCAAATCTGGCACTCCAGCGACGGGCGGTTCATCATCATAGAAACTATCACGTCCAAAGTCGTCGAGCTGACCAGGTGTTTCATTATCCCGGAACGGTTCAGCAAAAGGATCGTACGGAGGTTCTATACCACCGGAAGAAGGTCGCACAGGAATCGGTGTAAAACCAAACGTATCCACAATCTCTTCTTCACGTGTCCGAGAACTTCCCCATACTGGCTCAGCTATGTTATCAAACGATTGTTTTATAGGGGCGGAAGATTGGGTAAGGTCGACCATATTCTGCCGCTGATACCGCTGCGTTCTTCCAAGCTCAATATCTGTTAACGATGGTTCAGGTTCGACAACAGGTTCCATCGCCTGTGTGGCAAATCGGCCCAGGCTAAACCGCGAAGCCGCTTCAGCCGCTTTAACCTCTTCGACCCGCGCGACAGCGATCTGAATCGGTGTGCCGGGCATCTGTGAAGCCGCAGCTGTCAACAACATGCCGGCAGCGTCCATTTGGTCTTCCGAATCTGCAAGTAAACGCAATAATTCTTTCTGACCAATCACATCAAACAGATCGCCATTGCAAAGAATGAGCACGTCACCTTTTTCTATTTGCGCAATATTGGAATAGCGAATGGACCCGGCCTCACCGGCTATAAAATCTTCCATTCCTTCGACTAAATCACCGTAAAGATCAGCCGCCTCCAAATTAATGGAGCCACCGGTCAAAGGATATAGCGCTTCATTGCGATAGATAAAAGCCAGTCCATTACCAACTGTCACAGCGGCCATTTCGCCATCGCGCAGAATAATACCGGAAAAATATGGTTCGCGAGCTGATTCGTCCTGCAATTTCAACCCGCCGGTCACCTCTAGTGCTGTTTCGGCAAGATCATTGATATCGTTGTCAATATCTCCGATTTCCGTGGTCACTTGTCCGGCCAGACGCGCAAGTGGGTCTTGCCAAGGTGACACACGGGCGCGAGCATCTGACGGGTAACCGAATACCGAAATTAAAAACCCACGTGCCTCTCGATCAAGCGTGTTGTTGACCGCTCGCAATTCACGTTTTCCCGGGAATTTGCCATTGAGACAGTAAGCGTCCGCTACGCCCTCAACGGGATAGTACCGAGCATTGATCGTCGTAGCCAAACGTGTTGCGGTAGGCGTCGATGCCTTTGCCATAAGATGCCTCCTGAAATTGATGTGATGTGACGTCATAGTTAACGCACTTACTTTGTCTGATAGTTTAACACAAAATGTCTAATGATAGACTGACACAACTGTCTGCGATTGATGCAATTACTCTATCACCTGCTCAAACAACCGGCGGCCAAGACATCATCGGGCGTCGTAATTTTAATATTACGAGGGCTGCCCTCGATAAGTTTGACGGGATATCCAACGCGGATCAATAATTCTAGATCGTCTGTTACCTCTGTTCCACCTTCATCGGCCGAAACAGCTGCTTCCAGGAGAACGTCCAGATCGGCTCCCTGCGGTGTTTGCATCGCAACCAGGCGCTTACGAGGAAGTGTCTCCACGATCACCGCACACGTCTCATCAAGCAGTCTTACCGTGTCAGTTACGGCAATGGCCGGAGCTACGCCGCAACGCTCGTTTCGTATCGTTTCTATAACTTCCGAGACGATCGACTGGGGCAAGAAACAGCGAGCCGCATCGTGGATCAAGACCGCAATGCGATCTACGCCACACTTACTGACTGAGAAATCACGAACCCCGACAAGACCCGCGAGTGCCGATTCCTGTCGTGATGCGCCGCCTGAGATAACATACACCGAGCGTCCCTTGAATTCACGTGCCAGAATTACTTCGACCCGTTCGCGCTCACTCTTTTCTGCCACAACAACCAAGCCTGAAACATCGGGATGATCAAGCAGACAGGCGGCAGACCGTTCAAGCATGGTGCGATCTCCGATCTTTTGAAAAATCTTATTTTCATTGCCACCGAATCGGCTGCCACAGCCTGCCGCAAGTAATATTGCAAATGTCTTCACAGATTTCCTCCCCGCTAGTTATTCTATTCGCCGCCCTTTTTCGAAAAAAGCAAATCATAGGCTTCATTGAGTTCACTGACATAGTAAACGCGTGTGTTACTTTTCTGCTCGAACCGTTTGAGCTTGGCCCTAGCAGACGCGGGAACAACAAAACGTGTCCAGCCTGCCCGGTAGGCCTCTTCCAGATAGTCGGTAATCCTAGGAACAGTGCGAATTTCGCCCGTTAAACCAACTTCTCCGATGACAACTGCGTCGAGAGAAACTGGTTCATCACGTACACTTGAAAGCAATGCGGCGAGGATGGCCAAGTCTGTCGAAGTTCCCCGGACACGCAGACCACCGGTCACGTTAATGTATGCGTCGAGCGCACTGAGGTCAATTTTTGTTTTTTTCTCAGCTACGGCCAGCAACATAATTAGACGTGAGCGATCGATGCCTTGCGCCATGCGGATAGGAGTTCCATAGTTGGCCTTAACCGTCAGCGCTTGAAGCTCCAGAAGAAGCGGGCGCGTCCCCTCAAGAACGGCACTTACGATTGAACCGGGCACATGGCCTGGTTTGCCGTCAAGGAAGAGGCTAGTTGCCTGTCCCACTGATATGAGTCCTTTCTCGGTCATCTCAAAAATGCCGATTTCCTCGGTAGAGGAAAAACGATTCTTTACCGCTCTCAGAATACGCAGCGAACTTTCTTTGTCTCCTTCAAAATATAGTACGGTATCAACCATATGCTCGAGTACTCGAGGCCCGGCAATCGCACCGTCTTTTGTGACGTGGCCGGTCATAATAATCGTAATTCCGTAGTTTTTTGACAAACGCAAAAAACCCATCCCTACTTCACGTACCTGTGACACAGTTCCGGGGGCTGCCTGCAAATCATCCGAATAGACCGTCTGTATTGAATCAATTACAACAACTCGAGGACCGAGCTCAAGCATAGTCGCCTCAATCGCACTAAGGCTTGTCGTCGTTAAAAGCGGAATTTTCCTGTCACGCAATCCTAACCGCTCACAGCGCATTCTGATTTGGATCGCCGATTCTTCTCCGCTTACGTATAGAATGTCATCTCCGGGGAAATTGCCAAGAATTTCTAGCGCGAGAGTCGATTTTCCGATGCCCGGATCGCCTCCAAGCAAAACCAAAGATCCTTGCACAAGTCCTCCGCCTAAAACACGATCAAGTTCCGGTATGGAAGTAGGCACCTGAGTCTCTTTTTCAACCGTGATTGATGAAAGATCAACAATGACAGGCTCTCCCAGACTCTTATCCGGCGGTGTAATCCAACTGCCCGAGCGCCCAGGAGTTTTTGGTCCAATCATTTCCTTGATTTCAAAAAAAGAATTCCAGGCTCCACATGATGGACATCGGCCCAGCATGCCTATTGTTTCGTGTCCGCACTCTTCACAAACATACAGCGTTTTCTTTTTTGCCATTCACCCACCCTCCGAGCCTCGATATTCCATCACGTCAAGTATATGGGATCTAATAAATAAATGATAGAATATGATCATCTGTGTTATATTTTCGTGGAATAAACGCCGGATGTCCCAATTTCATCTAAAGGCATACTGGGCTCCCTCCACATTTCGAACAGGAAGGTTCCCATGTATAAACAATTCCCTGATCTGTCGATCATAGACCCAAGTTTCCAGGAATATTTCGAAATCCCTGATGAAACGATGTTTTCGATCGTTGAGAAGATGTGTCGCGAAAGACCGGACGAGCCCGCTCTCTCCTATCTCGGCGCGCGCATGACATACCGTGAACTGAGCCGGGAGATTGACAATTGTGCTCGCGGGCTTTCGGCGATTGGCTTCACAAGTGACGACGTCTTTGCCATCTGTCTTCCCAATATTCCGGAGACGGTGATTCTGTTCTATGCTGTTAATCGGTTGGGTGGTATCTGTAATATGATCCATCCCTTGGCACCTGCAGCCAATGTATTGGAGATCGTCAAAGAAACGGGCAGCCGTTTCCTGTGCTTTCCGGAGATCTTTCTCGGACGACTTGCCGCGCCTATTGAATCACACCGCGAACAGTCCCCTCTCCATCACATCCTCATCGCGCCGATGGCTCGATCGGGAGATGTACTTAGCCGTGCCGGACTGTGGCTGACTAAGGCGGCCAAAGCAAACCGTCTGATGCCAAAAAATGATGTCTGGATACGCTGGGGTGATCTGGTGCGAGCAGGAAACAAATCGAATCACGATTCCACCGATAAACCTGCCGATCCAGACCGCGTCGCCGTTTATCTCCACAGTGGAGGCACCACAGGGGAAGCAAAGACAGTGATGCTATCCGACCGAAATTTTAACGGTATTGCGTGTCAGATCTTTACCCAATTCGGCGTACCGATCGATGCACCCCGCCCCTTTGGTGAATCTTTTGTCACAATTCTTCCTCTCTTCCACGGATTCGGCCTTTGCATCGGGATGCACGCGATGCTCGTCAACGGAGCGTGCTGTATTCTCGTACCACAGTTTTCCACAAAAAAATTCGCCACGATCGTCCGCAAACAAAGACCAACGCTTATCGCCGGGGTTCCGACACTCTTCGAAGCCGTTCTCAACGCGCCTGAAATGGAAGCGGTAGACTTTTCCTGCTTTGAGGCGCTATTCTGCGGCGGCGACTCACTGACTCCCGAACTCAAGGAACGGTTTGACCGTTTCCTCTCAAAACATGGCTCTTCCTGCCGCCTTCGTGAAGGTTATGGCTTAACGGAAACAGTCACCGTCTGCAGTGTGACACATGATGCTTCTTCGGACCGCAGTGGAGTAGGGCTCCCTCTTTCTAACATGGAAATGAAAATCGTCGATCTTGAAACCAAAGAACTTATGCCCGACGGAGAAATCGGTGAGATCTGTGTGACGGGCCCGATGGTGATGAAAGGTTATCTCAATCAACCACAAACAACTGCCGAGGCGCTTGTTCCGCATAGCGACGGCAAGGTTTGGGTCGAGACAGGCGATCTGGGATTTCGCGATCCTGATGGTTTTTATCACTTCACAAGTCGCATGAAGCGCATGCTCAAGGTGTCAGGTGTTCCCATTTTTCCCATCCAGGTTGAAAATATCATCGCCGAGTTCCCGGAAGTACTGCAGGTCGCGGCAATTGGTATACCCCATCCGTATCAGATGGAGGTCGTCAAAGTCTTTTTACGTGTCAAAGAAGGAACGGATAAATCAACGCTTGAACAATCGATCGTAAAATCTGTCAGCGAACGCCTCCTCCGATATGCCGTTCCAAAAGAATTTGAGTATCTTGATGAGTTCCCCAAAACCCTAATCGGCAAGATCGATTTCAAGGTACTTGAAGAACGCGAAAGACAAAAACATGATTCCGCAACAAGCGATGCGTAGTTTAATGCGTCACGACGGTGTTGTCAGCATGCGCCGGATATAATCAACAATTTCATCGGGAGTTTCCGCGAGAAGATCAGGGGCAAGCGCTTCAAGCTCTTGTCTTGGCCGGAAACCCCATGTCACCGCGATTGTTTGCATGCCGGCCGCCCGACCCGTAAGGATATCGATATCACTGTCCCCTATAAAAAATGAATCTGCCGGATTTGCCTTAAGTTTCCTCAAAATACTAAAGGCCGATGTCGGGTCGGGTTTTAAAGGTACAAAGCGCCGAGCTCCACGAACAGCAGAAAACAGGCCGGGAGGGAATGAGGAAGCGATGACATCGGGCGTTACTTTGTCGATCTTATTTGTAAGTACGGCAAGTTTCAAACCCATAGATGCCACTTCGTCAAGCATTGCCGGTATTCCTTCGAATGGCCTCACTTGATAGCTACTGAAACTGGGATAAATTTCGGCAAAAATACGGTATGCCTGATCGATCATCGAACGATCCTTTACTCCCGACACGGCCATCATCCGTTCAATGAGGACTCGTAAACCACCTCCGAGAAAAGTTTCAATCATCAGACTATCAATAGACGGAAGTCCGAGTCTTGCCAACGTTTCATTGCAGGCCTTGACAAGTGATGGGAGCGTATTGAGAAGTGTTCCGTCAAGATCGAATATGGCCGCGCGAACTTTCTGTCTTTTAGAACTAAACATTGGCTTACTCCATTCCCGTATTGATAAAAAAACACCCGCCTTTATTGAGCAGGTGCTTTTTTGGTGGACGATAAGAGATTCGAACTCTCGACCTCTGCGATGCGAACGCAGCGCTCTCCCAACTGAGCTAATCGCCCAAGTACGCGCCACTTCTATAGGCGCCTTTGCTATTTTATCATATGTCCGTCGTTTGTCCAGTAAGCAATAACCACTTCACTTATCCATAAAGCCAGCCGATAATTAGATTAGATAGCCGGACCGGTAAAATCTTGAACACAACCAGCACACTCCTGTAAAAGAAGCCTAGTCCGTACAACGGTTTGGGGTTACCCTTTTTGGCGATCCTGATTATTCTCTTCGCGATGACTTCAGGCTCCGCACCGGTTCGCTCATCATGTTCCATTTTGGCGATCGATTGTCCACATCGGTCATCACAAGTAGCCTCTGGACATGCGTACTTGTCTCGATTGTTGGTAAACGGCGTCGCGACATCACCCGGCATGACGGCAATCACACGTATTCCCGCCTGCTTTAATTCTGTGTTCAAGGCAAGTGCAAGCATGTTGAGACTTGCCTTGGTGCATGAATAGAAACTCTGATAAGGCAACGAAACGACCGCCGCGACAGAACTTGTCAGAATAATACGGCCCTTCGCGGCCTCAAGATAAGCAAGGCTGTTTCGGATCACTTCAATTGACGAAAACAAATTGACATCGAACTGCCTTGCAACAAGTTCCTTTGGCGTGTCGGCAATCGCGCCCGCTATACCGTATCCTGCATTAGAGAAAAGTATATCTAGCGAACTGGTAAGTGTAGAAACTTTCTCGAACGCTTGTCCCAGTGCCTGGTCGTCGGTTATGTCACAGGCAATCTGATGCAGGGCTCCGCCCGTCGCAAACGATGTTACAGGAAGGACTGTCCTCGACACACTGATTACCTCGCAGCCCTCACGAAGCAATGAATCGACGATCGCCTTACCGATGCCCGAACTACCACCAGTCACCAATGCTTTTTGGATACTGAACATACACACCCCCATCACCACAGCGTGTTCAACCAATTGCACTGATTTTAGCATAGAGTGCATTTACTCTGTCCGTAAAACCAATATGACTCATCACCCTTTCTATTATAAAAAAACGGGCGTCACCCCGGAGAACCCGGATAACGCCCGCTTGTCATACTAAAAAGAATAAAGTCAGCTTAAAAGTGACTGAATCCACCCTAGCAGATTGAAACGAGCGAAAACCACACCCATGACCAGTGAGATGACGGACATGATTTTGATCAAAATATCAAGTGAAGGTCCGACTGTATCTTTAAGCGGGTCACCTATCGTATCTCCCACAATGGCGTGATTGTGCTCATCCGATCCACGGCCTATTCCTTCAACTCCGCCGACTTCAATAAACTTCTTGGCATTGTCCCATGCCCCGCCGGCATTTCCGGTAAAAATCGCGAGCATGATGGCAGACAACGTTGCACCGATTAATAGACCGGCAACAAAAAGAGGTCCGAAGACGAAGCCTGAGATAACAGGGAACAAAACGGCGAAAAGTGACGCTTTCCTCATCTCTTTCAACGCGCCTTTTGAGGAGATCGCGATGCATGTCTGGTAATCAGGTAATACCTCTCCCTCGAGCAGTCCCTTGATATCGCGGAACTGGCGGCGAACCTCTACGACCATAAGCCGAGCAGTCTTCGTCACGGAATCGATCAGCATCCCAGAGAACATAAATGGAACCGCTCCCCCAACAATCAGCCCGACGAGCGTCAATGGCTGAATCGCGTCCAGAATAATTCGTTCTGACGGCGGAGTGAAGGTGAAGAGATACGATGTCATCATGGACAGCGCGGCAAGCGCAGCAGATCCGATCGCAAATCCTTTACCAATCGCGGCAGTCGTGTTGCCTACCGCGTCAAGCGTGTCTGTAATCTGGCGAACTTCGTTATCGAGGAAACTCATCTCCGCGATACCACCGGCGTTGTCGGCAATCGGCCCGTATGTATCGACAGAGACGGTCGCGGTGACGAAAGAAAGCATACCCGTCGCAGCCATAGCAACTCCGTACATGCCAGCAAGCTGATAAGCGCCGAGTATAGCGACTCCCAATGTGACACAAGGATACATCGTTGATTTCATGCCGACGGATAGCCCCTCGGTGACCGTAAGGGCAACTCCCTGGCGGGTAGCTTCCGCGATAAGCTTGGTCGGTTTATAAGAATAACTCGTGTAATACTCAGCGAACATGCCGACGACAATTCCACCGATCACGCCCATGCTGGCGGCAAGTAACGGTGATAACCAGCCTGCTAAAAAGTTTGCATTTTTGAGCTCAACCGCGCTCATATCGCTGAACATGAACCACGCCAGCACTGCTCCAAATACAAGAGTCAGACCGGCCGAGATCCACGTCGTTATGTTGAGTTCTTTGTGCGGATTTTCTGAGATCTTCTTTTTCATAAGAAGTGACATAATCCCTATCACACAGGCAACAAGTCCGCCTGCCGCAAATATGAGAGGGAAATTGATCATGGCTTTAACCATGGTCTTGCTGAGATCGGTGTGGTGACTGCGGAATAGCTCACAGGCCAAAATAACCGCTGACATAATCGCGCCAACGTATGATTCGAGGAGGTCAGAACCGAGGCCGGCCACGTCACCGACGTTGTCACCAACGTTGTCCGCGATCGTCGCAGGATTTCTTGCGTCATCTTCAGGAATGTCGTACTCTGTTTTGCCGACAAGGTCTGCGCCCATGTCAGCTGCTTTGGTATAGATGCCGCCGCCGACACGGTTGAACATGGCGATGATCGAGCATCCCAGCGCATAACCTGCTAGGGTGATTGTAAACGTTGTGGGCAATCCCCACCAATTGACATGCTCAATTCCTTCGAGAATATCATTCATCTGGCCAAGCGCTTGTCCGAAAACAAGATAAACGATCAGGATGCCAAGGAGCGCAAACCCCCCGACACACAATCCCATAACCGTACCTCCGCGGTAAGCAACCTTTAATGTTTCGCCAAGGCTTCGCGTTATGCGTGCTTTGTTTGTCACGCGAACATTAGAATACGTCGCGATCTTCATACCGATATATCCGGCAAGCGCGCTCATGATCGCGCCGATCACAAATGCCACCGCCATTTGCCAGGTAATCATCACACCAAGCACAACGGCAATTACAGCGGCAATCATTGCGACTACTCTGTATTCATAATTGATAAACGTTGCCGCGCCACCACGGATAGCCGCAGCGATTTCCTTCATCCGATCCGTTCCCTCATCCATGCGCTTGACGGCATAGAAATTGACAGCTGCGTATGTAAGGGCGGAAATGACCCCAAAAGACACAATAATCGTTAAGATGACAAGACTCATCTTCACACTCCTTATAATTTATTTAAGCAAGGAAATTTCCGCGCAAAAGGCACACCTCTCCCCACTTACACCTTATAGATAGTAACATTGAAA
>LFTF01000058.1:13176-26564 GCA_001512945.1 Clostridiales bacterium DTU023
GTGATGCTTACACAATGTCTCTATTACCTGCCGAACTGTGCGTCGTTATTGCCGCTGCTTGTTTCCCACATCTCAAGCATATTGATCGGGTCATTGAAGTCAGCGATCCAGCCATGGCGGGCAACGTCGAAGTTACCGGCTTTTCTCTCGGCCAATGTTGTATCCCAGTCCATCTGGGAGATCTCCATTGTTATACCGAGTTCTGCCAGGTCATCATAGATGATCTGCGCAACCGCTGCGTGACCGGCGTTGGTGTTGAGGATATAGTTGATGTGCAGAGGTGTCGTGGCTGAAAGTTTGCCGTCATCACCAAATTCATAACCGGCTTCAGTCAACAACTGTCTGGCAAGATCGAGATCCTGCTCATATGGGAAGTATCCTGCAGATGCTTCGTCAGGATAAGTATATTTAGCTGTATTCTGCTTAAACTCTTTGCCGGTGCCGTCAAGCATGGTCGGAGGAATAAAAGAGTTGGCCAGTCTTTGGCCTGTCTGGCCTACTGTGTCAACGATATACTGGCGATCGATCGCCATTGAAACAGCTCTGCGAATCTTGTGGGCTTGCTCAACCGTCTTGCCTTCAAACATTTCTGACTTTACATTGAAAATTACGAAATAGGTGCCGAGATTGTCTACGATATGGAATTCCGGATTGTTCGTCGCGAGCAACTCTTTAATCTCATCGGGTGGAACGTTGTCGATAAAATCGAGGTCACCCGCTTTGTAGGCTGAAAAGATCGTGGTGTCATCGTCACTCAGCAAGAAGTGCAGTTTTTCCAATTTGACATTCTCAGCGCGGTGGAAGTATGGATTTCTTTCGAACGTCATGCTCGCCTTATGCTCCCAGCTTGTGTTCATAAACGGACCGTTTGAAACGTATCCGCCGTTCTGTGTCCAGGCGGCCGGGTCTTTAATTTTGCCATCAGCTCCAAGGTAACCTTCTGCTGATTCAACATTTTCCTGATTGACTGGGAAATACGTGGGGAACGCGCAGAGATCTAAAAAGTAAGCTGTTACAGCTTTGAGTTTGATCGTAAGCGTCTTGCCGTCCGCGGATGCAGTAACGGCCAGTTTCTCAAAGTCTTCCGTGTCATCTTCCGGCCAGCCCTCGATGCAGTCAAGCATATAGCGATAGTCGGCGCCAACTTCGGGATTGGCAGCGCGCTTCAGCGAGTACTCGAAGTCGCCCGCATCAAGCTTTTCACCGTTTGACCATTTCAGGCCGTCACGCATGGTAAAAACGTACGTCATTCCATCATCTGAGATATCAATTTTCTCAGCGCAGTCGGGTACGAGTTCGCCGGCTTTGTTGTACGTGACCAATCCGGAGAATGAGTTAACCGTCATCACGGCACCGTCTACGGAAGAGTTCAGTGTCGGGTCAATGTACTGAGGCTCACTTGCGATACATAGATTCAGCGTATCCTTGTCGCCAAATGTCGCACTCTCAAAATACTTATACGCGTAGGCCGTGGTGTAATAATCTTTCAGTTCCGTCTTCGCCATATAGTTGTCGTTATAGTGATAGATTGGGCAAAGAGCGCCTGTCTCCATCAGCATATCTTCCGCTTCATGCATTAGGCCTACACGGGCTTCCAAGTCATTTGTCGATTTAATTTCTGCGATGAGCTTGTCAAAAGCTGTCCAATCAAACTTCGCTACACCTGTTACCGGTGCTTCAGTTTCTCCAGGTTTTACGGATGTTTCACCAGGTTTTGCGGTGGTCACGGGCGGCTTTTCTCCCTCTTTAGGCGCGCAGGCTACTAGTGAGATAACCATGACGACCATCAAGAGAATTGTCAGTACTTTTTTCATTCTTTCCTCCTTGAATCCTCTTTTATTAGAGGACTATACAGCCGGATTCGTTTTCGGTTGAATCCGTTGTCGTCGCGGCTTCAGATTACTGTTACCCGCGAACTTTCCTATGTCTCTGTCCCGCATCAAGATGCGTTCACAATTACTAACGGTTCCAGCAAGCGACATAATGTTCGTCGCCTCTATCCTCAAAGGGCGGGGTCTCAAGCGCACACTGTTCCGTCGCGTATTGACAGCGCGTACGAAACGCGCATCCGCTCGGAACGTGCAGCGGGCTTGGGACATCACCTTCAAGTACGATTCTATGGCTCTTCCTCGCTGTGATAGGATCAGGAATCGGTACAGCGGAGAAGAGCGATTGCGTGTACGGGTGGATTGGATTGTCATTAATTTCATTGGTCTTTGCCAACTCCACAATTTTCCCAAGATACATGACCGCAACACGATCACTCATATAGGTAACAACCAAAATGTCGTGCGCGATGAAAAGATAACTCAAATTAAATTTTTCTTGCAAATCCTTAAACATATTGAGTATCTGAGCCTGTATCGAGACGTCAAGGGCCGAAACAGATTCATCACAGACGATAAACTTTGGATTGATCGCAAGAGCTCGGGCAATGCCGATTCGCTGACGCTGTCCGCCCGAAAACTCATGTGAATAACGCGTGGCGTGTTCCTTATTGAGGCCGACAAGACGCATTAATTCGTAGATGCGTTCACGGCGTTCCTCTTTTGTTTTAAAAATGTGGTGAATTGAAAGCGATTCCCCGATAATATCTTCAACTGTCATCCTTGGGTTGAGTGATGAATAAGGGTCTTGGAATACCATCTGCATATTGCGTCGGAGAGATCGCACGTTCTTTTCCGTAATTAGTTCGCCATCGAAATAGACGTCTCCCGCGGTGGGCTCATAAAGCCTCAGCAACGTGCGACCCACAGTCGTCTTACCACAGCCTGACTCGCCGACAAGCCCTAGCGTTTCTTTGTGCCCAATAAAGAAAGACACATCATCGACTGCTTTTAGGGGCAATGTTTTAAATAAACCCGTTTTGATATCAAAATGTTTGCTGAGATTATGAACCTCAAGAATATTATCAGGATCAGGCTGATAAGTATTAGTATCCGGGTTCACCGACGCATCCGCCGAAACCTCGTGATCAACAATTTTCACTTGTTCGGTCATACTTGATCGCCTCCTTGCTCCAAAATTTCATCGTCTGCGAAGCTCTCTCGTTCATGCGTTACTTGTTCACGCACATTTACCCAGCAGGAAGCATAATGCGTGCCACCGATAGGCAATTCGTCAGGGTGTTGTTCCAAGCAGATCTCCATGCACTCCCGGCAACGAGGCGCAAAAGCGCATCCGTCAGGCAGATTCAAGAGATCAATCGGGTTCCCCGCGATCGGGACTAGCCGTTCCTTCGACTTTCGCGTCTTTGGAATCGATCGAAGCAAATTTTTGGTGTATTCGTGTTTAGGTGAATAGAAGATATCATCCGTCGATCCACGTTCGCAGATAGATCCGGCATACATAACGATAATCTCGTCACACATATTGGCAATGACACCTAGATCGTGCGTAATTATGATGACTGCCATGCCCAATTGGGCTTGCAGCTCGGCAATTAGCTCAAGAATCTGGGCTTGTATCGTGACATCCAAGGCCGTTGTCGGTTCATCCGCGATTAGAATATCCGGTTCGCATGCAAGAGCCATAGCGATCATAACGCGTTGGCGCATACCCCCTGACAATTCGTGCGGATACTGCTTGACTCGCCTCTCAGGGTCATTAATTCCAACAAGACGGATCAAGTCGATCGATCTTTCTCTGATAGCGCTCCCCGTTCTGCTTGTATGCAGTCGAATCGCTTCATCGATCTGGTTGCCAATCGTGTAGACAGGATTCAGTGATGTCATTGGATCCTGGAAAATAATACTAATCTGTTCGCCGCGAAACTCTCTGACTTTTTTTGCCGGAAGTTTCAGAAGGTCGACTCCTTTAAAAAACACTTCCCCTCCGGTAATCTTGCCGGGAAATGAGAGAATCTGCATGATAGAATACGCCGTGACACTTTTGCCACTTCCGGATTCGCCGACAATGCCTAGCACTTTGCCCTTTTCCAGATCAAACGAAATACCGTTGACAGCGCAGACTTCACCGGCATCGGTGAAAAATGATGTCCTGAGATTTTTTACTTGCAATAATTTCTCTGTCATCGCTATTTCCTCAACTTAGGATCAAATGCATCGCGTAGCCCATCCCCGATAAGGTTCAGAGAAAGAACAATCAACGAAATAATGAGCGCCGGGAATAACAGTTTATACGGATACGTCTGAAGCCCTTGGCGGGCATCAGCGGCAAGCGAGCCAAGACTTGGCATGGGGACGGCAACACCGAGCCCCAGAAAACTTAAAAAACTCTCTGTAAAGATAGCAGACGGAATCTGCAGCGCGGTTGAAATAATAATCACGCTGATACAGTTAGGCAAAATATGTTTCCTGATGATACGCCCTGTTGATGCTCCCATTGAATTGGCCGCTAGCACATATTCGTTCTCTTTGATCGAAAGGATTTGTCCTCGAATCAGCCGAGCCATGCTAACCCAGTAAAGCAGACCAAAGACAAGAAACATGCTGATCATTCCGGTGCCCAATTTTGCGAGAATCGTCCCTTGTATCTGTTTCCCTATCGTTTCTTTGAGAACAAACGACAAGAGAATGATCATCAAAGTGTCAGGCAGTGAATAAATAATGTCTACAATCCGCATCATGATCAAGTCAACTTTACCGCCCAAAAATCCCGATATTGAACCATAAATGAGCCCAATCACCAAGACAATAATGCTTGCGAAAAAACCCACAAGAAGTGAGATGCGCGTTCCAATCATGACGCGAATAAAATAATCGCGCCCCAGCTGATCTGTTCCCATCACATGAGGGAATAGCTTGCCGCCCTCATCAATAAATTCCTGTTCCTTCTCCGACCATGTAAACGGATGAAGGTTGGTAACCGTGCGGTCTCTTTGCCCGTTTACCCGAATGGTTTCACTGTATTTGTACGGTAAAAATTTGGGTAAAATAATGATGGCAAGTATAATCAGCACCAGCACGATCACGCTTGTCACCGCCATTTTATTTTTTTTGAAGTTGATGAATCCATCACGCCAGAAAGTGCTGGGAGCACGCATTACATCAAAGCTTTGCTTGTCCTCTTCAGACGCAAGTGTAAATTTCGACAGGTCAACCTGCAAGCTCAATGGATTTTTAATGAAAGGCAATTTATCTTTTTCACGCGCCATAGTCGATCTTTCCCCCTTACTCAAACGTGATCCTGGGATCAACCATCTTGTAAATGACATCACTGATCAGTGTCATGATGACCATGAGCATTGCAAGGAAAATTGTTGTCCCCATAATCATCGTATAGTCACGGTTCATAATGCTCTGCACAAATTCAAGGCCGAGTCCCGGCAAGGTGAAAACTGTTTCAACCACCATACTGCCTGTCAGTGTGTAGGCGACCATCGGTCCAAGATAGGTGACGATTGGCAATACAGCATTTCGCAATGCGTGCTTGGCGATAACCTTGACAGGAGCAACGCCCTTAGCCCGTGCAGTCCGGATATAGTCGTCCGCGAGCACATCGAGCATGCTGGACTTGGTCAGACGCGTGATATAAGCGATTGGATACAAGGCCAGTGATATAACCGGTAAAACAAAACTTGGGTTTATTGGATCGTAAACACGAAACCAACCAAGCCACTGCGCGAAAACCAATAGCAAAAGCGTTGCCATGACAAAGCCCGGTACACTCTGAAAGAGTGTGGTAAAGAAAATAATGATACGATCCGCAAGTTTGTTGCGCCGGAGCGCCGCAATAACACCAAGCGTTATACCGACGACAAACGAAAGAATGATCGAATAACCGCCGATTTTAGCGGAGACCGCAAACGATTTTGAGATGGTTTTAGTTATCTCGCGACCATTCCGCATAGAAATCCCAAGATCGAGATGCATCATCCTACCCAGATAATTAACGAACTGCTCGCCGAGCGGCTTGTTGAGATCATATCGCTCCATCAACGCTTTAATCGTTGCGGGATCTGATGCTTTCTCTTTATCGAATGGGCCACCTGGAATGGCGTGCATGGCAAAGAACGTAATGGCAATCACTACAAAAACCGTTACGATGGCCAGAAGCACTCGCTTCAGAACATAACGCCACATACTTCCCTCACCTCCTAAATGCGAAAAGAAATCGGGGAAATAAAAAAGAAACTAGAATCACCTGGTGAACAGGCAATAATTTAAAACTATATCAGACAGGCGTCTGATCTAGCTTCACTACAGTTTTCTCTCGTGATTCCCGCGCCTTTGCCTGGGGTGTGTTTTCCGTACACTGTCCCACGCTCAAAAGCGAACAATCAAAACGCCTACCGTTTTGTAAACAATATATGAACGCCTATATATTGTCAAATAGCAATGGCTGCAGTATATACTGTTGTTTTATAGATATTGCTGGTATTTAGCCCACTAATAGGCATAATGGTTGACCTAATGACTATATCAGTGATCATTTTCAACATATATTCACGAAATCGCTGAGCACGACCTCTCAAATGTCTGTGCAATCATTGTTGTATATATGCATTTATGTTGAATAAATGCCATAGATCTTACTTGATATATGGCCATACTCAGGCTGTCATTAAACTCACTGTTTCCATCGAACAGTCAGCAAATAATATAGTTGCTACGTCTTTACGCCACTTTTTCAAACTGACTATTATACATCCCCGCATAAAAGCCGTCAAGAGCCATAAGCTCCTCATGGCTTCCGCGTTCGATAATATCGCCGTCCTTCATCACAAGTATCACGTCGGCATTCTTGATCGTTGACAGTCGATGGGCAATGATGATCGAAGTTCTTCCTCCCATCAGCTTGTCGAGAGCTTTTTGGATGATGAGCTCAGTCCTGGTATCGATAGAACTTGTAGCTTCGTCAAGAATTAAGATGGGCGCGTTCTCAATCATTGCGCGCGCAATTGTGATCTGCTGCTTCTGACCCGCAGAAAGATTCATCTCATCTCCCAATACCGTATCGAAGCCATCCGGGAGCGTATCCAGGAAGTGATGGAGACCGACCGCTTCACAGGCTTGGATAACCTCATAGTCTTTTACGCCCTCTTTGTTGTAGATGATATTTTCACGGATCGTCCCTTCAAAGAGCCACGTATCCTGCAGCACCATACAAATCTGACTGCGCACTTCTTCCCGCGTAATCTCTTGGATATCAACGCCGTCAATTGTGATTGAACCGTGCTCAATCTCATAAAAACGCATTAATAAGTTGACCATCGTCGTCTTGCCCGCGCCTGTAGGCCCAACGATTGCTATCTTCTGTCCAGGTTTAGCCCATGCTGAAAAATCATTGATTACATCCTTATCCATACCCTCATATCGGAAACGGACATTGCGGAATTCAAGCGCACCTTTTACATCAATTAAGCGCTTCGTCTTCCCGCTCTCATCTTCCATTTCATCCTCATTAAGAAATTCAAAAACGCGTTCACTGGCTGCGGTAGCAGATTGCAACCTCGTAGCGACTTGAGCAAAATCCTGCAAAGGATGTGAGAATAAACGGATATACATCATGAAAGCGACGATCACTCCAAATTGAATATCACCCCGTAAGACGAGTATCCCTCCCGTCACGCAGACAGCGACAAAGCCCAGATTGCCGACCAAAAACATGATGGGCATCATCATCGCAGACAGCGCCTGCGATCTGAACGCACTGACACGCAAGCGCTCATTAATATTATCAAAGGTCTTGCGCGCCTTTTTCTCGCCATTGTATGCACGGACAATATTGTGACCCGCGTAGATCTCTTCAACATGACCATTCATTTCACCAAGATCACGTTGCTGTGAGACAAAATATTTTCTTGATGCGCGGATGATCAATGTCATGAAGATAAACCCAATCAGAGTGATTCCGACAGCAGTCAACGCCATCCAAACATTCGCGATGAGCATCATAGCCAGCGAGCCAAAAAACAAAGTGATCGATGAACCGATCGAAGCGATCCCCTGATTTAACGCCTCGCTTAAGCCATCGACATCGTTCGTCACTCGGCTCAAGATATCGCCGTAAGAAATTTTATTGAAATAATTGATCGGTACCTTGTCGATCTTATCGGCAACATCGCGACGCATTCGCTTCGAAATCACCTGCGCGACCGTTGTCATAAAGAAATTTTGCGCATAATTTAATATTGCACTCACACCGTAAATTATAATCAATCCGATAATAAGCTTAGAAATCAAACTCCGATCAATCGCGCTCTTCATACCATCTTCTATTACATCAACGATAGCCGCGAGACGTCTAGGCCCGAAGAGCGACAAAACGGCGCCGACTGCGGCAGTGACAAATGCCGCTATGATTGGCACCCATTCCGTACGCGTGTAAGCCAAGAGTTGTTTGATCGTTTTCTTGAAATTTTTAGGTTTCTCGGGCGGTCTCCCCACACCCCCGCGTCCCCCTCCCATACGAGATGGGCGCTGCAAATCGCGATTATCCCCAATTTTATACTCTTTCTGACTCATGACGCCAACTCCTCCATCGACAACTGTGACAGCGCGATCTCTTGGTAAACACGGCATGTTTTCATCAGCTCGGTATGTGTCCCCATTCCGACCAAACGCCCTTCGTCAAGAACAAGGATCTTGTCAGCATCACGGATCGTCCCGATCCGCTGTGCCACAATTAGTGTGGTCGCATTTTTTGTTCGCTCATTTAATGCTTGCCGGAGCGCTTTATCTGTTTTGTAATCGAGAGCGGAGAATGCGTCGTCGAATAAATAGATATCGGGATCGCGGTAAACAGCTCGAGCGATGGAAATCCGCTGTTTTTGACCGCCGGACAGGTTAGTGGCTCCGCGCGCGACAGGTGACTCAAATCTGTCCGGGAGTGAATCGATGAACTCGTTAATCTGTGCCACAGACGCGGCATCGTTTACTAAATCATGTGAGTCAACCCCACAAGTTGTATCACCGTAAGCAATGTTATCCCCAATATTTCCAGAAAATAGGAATGCCGTTTGCGGTACATAGCCGAATTTCAGGTGGAGGGCTTCCTGCTTATATTCTTTGACATTGGTGCCGCCAATCAGCACGTCACCTTGTGTGGCATCATAAAAACGTGATACAAGATTGAGCAAAGTACTTTTACCGCTTCCGGTCGAACCGATAAACGCGATCGTTTCACCTTTTTTCGCCTTGAAAGAGATATTTTTCAGGATGTCGTCCGCACCGTCCGGGTAACGAAAGCTGACATCTCTAAACTCGATCTCTGTCTCTGTATCCATGGGAGATTCTACAAGCGTGCCATCGAGAATTGTCGGTTGTGTTTCAATAACTTCCTGAATTCTGTTGGCCGAAACAGCTACGCGAGGTGCCATTGCAAATAACATGCTGAGTCGCATGAATGACATAACAATCTGCATGGCATAATTCATGAAAACAATCATACTCGAGAACAAGATAATTTTGTCTGCTGCGCCTGCAGCGTCAATGAGAATAGCGCCAATCCAATAGATGGCGATGCTAAGACCATTCATGACAATTCCCATACCAGGATTCAAAATAATCATGATACGGCGCGCCGTAAGGTTATTATGGGTTAGTTCCTCATTTGCGTTTTCAAATTTCGCTTCCTGATAAGATTGCGCATTGTAAGCCCGTACAACGCGGATCCCTATCAGGTGTTCTCTTATAATGCGGTTGATGTTATCGGTAAGTTTTTGGATTCTGCGAAACCGAGGCATCGCAAACGCGAAAATCACTGAGATCATAATAAGCAGCACAACCACAGCGACTGTCATCGCGATCGACCACTCGGGCGCACCTTGGTTGGTGATTTTTACAATCGCCCAACCTGCTGTAATTGGCGCGGCGATCATGATCCGTATCACTATAGCGAGATACATTTGCACCTGGGTGATGTCATTCGTTGAACGCGTAATCAAACTTGCGGTGGAAAATCGGTTGATCTCCTCCATCGAAAAAGACGTAACGCTATCAAACTGCAGTATGCGGAGACGTCTGGCAAAACAGGACGCCACGCGCGCCGAAAGCACGACGACCACAACAGTTGCGACAAAACTGCCCAAGGCCGACAACAGCATCCAGCCACCTGCCGACAGTATCGCGCTCATTGAGCTACCCTCTGTCTTGACGATCTCTGTTATTTGCTTCATATATTCAGGAAGCCTGAGGTCAAAGAAAACGCGCGTCACGGTGAATAGGGTAGCAACAAAGGCAAGTAGCCAATCCTGCTTACGCATATATTTCAAAATTTTAATCATGCTTATAAGGGTTCGCTATCTAAGTGTTTTTGTCAAGAGACCATCACTATATACGGAGTGATCTAAAAAATATATCGATGTCTTGAATTGCAATTCTACCAATAACAAGTTATTGCTTCAAATTTTACAACAAAATCAACCGATCAGCAAAAGACATCTGATCGGTGATATGACAGTTAAAATACAATAAGAGGGTGCCGCGCGAATTCGCGCGGCACCCTCTAGTCTAATTGAATGATCTCCTATTTCAGGAGTCTAAATTTTCCGATCAAAGGCAGTTCTTTTGCTTTGCCGTTGACCGCATTGATAATTCCCAGAATCGAAAAACCAAGCAAAGGGATGTACAGCAACGAGAGAATCGTTGAGACCCAGTACAGTCGCCATGAAATCGCCAGGATAACGGCGCTTAAGACCATAATAAGAATTGCGACAATCACGTCAACAATCAACAAAATTAATCCTTGATTTGCATGGAATTTAGCAAATTTTGATTCTTTAGCCGCAAAAATAGGCACAAGCACCAGAATCCCGATATAAGCCAGGACTGCCATTGCTTTGTTCTGGTTGATATCCTGTTGAGAATATTCACCTGTTGTTTCCGGTGTGTTCATGAATCCTGGCCCCGCTGGCGGAGCCTGATACTGTTGTTGATACGGCGCCTGCCCCGGCATGCCCTGGGGCGGCGTCGGAGCTACGGGTGCTCCACACGTCGGACAAAAACCCGTCGTGCCGTCAATCTGTCCTCCACAATTGTTACAGATAGCCATTTCTTTTTCCTCCTCAAAACTCGTATAGAACCATACGGGTAATTATACACCGTGTCCACTCAATACGAAATGGTGTCAAACACCGTTCCTATTTCATTTTGGAAGAACGCTCAATCTGGGGATAACTGAATTGGTCGCTCTACCATCCCAAGCCTGCTATACGGGAACCCAATGTATCTTCCTGCTTTGACAAATTTCATTGTTCGGATTTGCCCAGGCACACCATCGTTCCCAAAGCTGCTTACCTAGGATAACGTTATTGTAATTATACATAATTATAACAACGATTACAGTGACTTTTGAAACAGTATTGAAAGTTGCCAAATTTCGTAAAAGATGGCACTTCGCGGTTTGGTCCAATTGAGGTTCGCCTACAAACAGCTAAAATGTTAAGCATCATTTAGGACGAATCTCAGTTTAGTTATTTGGTGGGCTCTTTGGTTGCGCTCATTCCTGCGACGTATCCAAAGGTGAGAGCATTCCCAATTGTTGCTCCTCCTGCGATGTAATTTGGCATAGGAGCCGCTATGCAATTGCCTGCTCCAAAAAGTCCCCGTATAGGTTTATTTTCGGTATCCAATATACAAGCGTTTGTGTCGATCCTAGGCCCGCCATTGGTATCAAGCGTTCCTCCGGCTATCAAGATGGAATAATAGGGCCCTTTATCGGTAAATGGGTACATTGTCACATTCGGGGTATCGCCTATCGGCCATTTCGTGCCTTGACTAGGGACTGAAAATACCTTGGAATGCCATTCAATATCGTATGGAAACTTTCCTCGATGGAAGTCTTCATCGATACCGCGCTCAGCAAACCCATTGAAACGGTCGACCGTTTCTTTAAGATTAGATCCAAAACTATCATCAAGTCGCCAGCATCCGATACGCGGTGCCAGCTCATTGACCCTCAGGCGAATGTTCTTCACCAAATCATCCCAATCGCTCCCCTGGATGACATATTTTTCAGTGGTTCCGGGGCTAGGGAGTGGATAAGCGGTCATGGAATCACTATACAGATCAGCGGTTCGCTGATCATAAATCATGCAAAGAACCTGATTCGGATATTCTTGCTCAACCGGATCCCAATAGAAATGAGCTTTGGTGCGATCGTTATAGTTACGTTTTTCATTCACAACACGTTTGCCATACTTGTTGACCATCATCATGCTATCGCCCGTTGGCTGCCAAATATCATCTGGCGTACTTGGGTTTTCAAGCGCTTGCTCAAGAGGTATCTGCGCATTCCAAGCACTATTCATATTTGAAAGTTGGGCGCCGATAGCCTGTCCCATATAGACTAGATCCCCAGTATTAGTAATAACGGCACAACCACCAAATGTGGGACCTTTCTGGGAATGGAGCATGAGATCAGGGTTATGTGTAAAACCCCCGCTACCAAAAATAACGGCCTTCTTACCCCGGATGTAGCGGACACCGCCGTCAGGTAATGTTGCCTGAACACCAATCACTTCACGGTTTTCATTCATCAATATGTGCCGTACCCGATAGTTAAATAGCACCTGAATGTCACGTTCTTTGATCCAGCTTCGAAATTGCCGTATCAAATCTGCCCCAGCACCCATTGTGCCTTGACTATTGGTCGGCGCAAGAAGCCTGCCGCGCAAAACTTTGTTCTCAGGCACATGGTCAACGTAGTCAGGCAGTACCGGCTCAAATTGTATAAACTGGCAAGCGCCTGTCTGCATAAAGAAATCAATCGCTTTGTAGCCGTTATCATAGTAGGCAGCCAAATGATCATACTCCGGGGGTTGAAGCCCAAAATATTCGTCTTCCGGATTGTAAAGTTGCGGGTAGTTGCCACGCGCCATAAACTTGAGACAGTCTTCCCTTTTATCCTCAATACCTTGGGCGCGCAAGGCAAAGTTATTAGGGACCCAGGGATCCCCACCTGATTTAATAGTAGTACCTCCCATTGTGGACGCCTTCTCAAGCATAACCACGGACGCCCCATTAGTGAACGCTGTCACCGCAGCTGCTGAACCGGCGGCTCCTGTCCCGACGACGACGACATCTGCTTCAACGTTCCATTTAAAATCAGACATATCATGCCTCCTTGAAAAGATTTATAACCAGCTCCGATCAGCATTTATTTATATATCGGTTATTATCTTGTCGCCTTCAATTTTTAAAGTATACGAAGGTTCCGGATCTCTCGCTGGGCCCTTCACAACTTCTCCAGTTTTCACATTAAATACCGAAGCGTGGCAAGGGCATTTCACTGTATCCCCAATCAACTCTCCATCTGAAAGATTGCAGCCCATATGCGTGCATATATCACCAATTGCATAGTAGCTTCCGTTAACATTTGCAATCAGTATAGATTTACCCTCTTTCTCAACGCTTATCATTTTCTTTGAGACGAAATCATTAGTGGAAGCAAGTTTAATTTCCATATTTATTCCTCCTGTTTTA
>LFTF01000058.1:26636-27981 GCA_001512945.1 Clostridiales bacterium DTU023
AGATCTACTACAACGTGGGATCTACTCATAGATTTCATTTATAAGATCAATGGGATTGCCTATTCCATATCATGAATAATCACAGTGATTTTCGAAACAGTTTTTATGATTACTATTATCTGTAAAATTGATCGACACTAGGTACGTTTGTCTGTTTCTATAATGAATACTGCGAGGCTTTTATTCTTCGGCAAATAGTAGGGGTAAGTTTCATTTCCGGTCAATTGAAGCATCTCTTTTAGATACGCAGCCCTCTCATCATCCGTTCTCTCAGACTGGTACAATAGCGCGAAATGACAGGCATCTTCGAAGCTTGTGAAAGGTTGTCCAAATTCAAACTCTAGTTCTTGCCTTGAATAGCGATAGCCTTCCAGCGCGAGCGCTTGCTCAATCTCACCTGCTGTCTCGCGTCCGTGCGGCCGACCGTGAAGGTCTGAATTCATCACTCGGATAAGCAATCGACGTGAGCGTTCCATACACCGCTTCATCAGCGAAAATGGTGTTCCGAAAAATATCATGAGTCCAACATCACAAAAGATATCATTCTCTTGAGCATCCGCTTGATACGTCTTGAAGTTATTGATCGAACGTCGGATTGCTTCTCGGTTGATCATGTCTAGTACAGCCTTATCACTGTCAACGCATATTACTTGGGTTACATGAGGTGCCAGTTCAAGGCTCACTTTGCCTAGCCCTGCCCCCCAGTCACAAATCGTATCTTCCGCCTCCAGAAAAGGAATAAGAATAGCGGCAAGATTTTTGTGAAATGCACTATATTTACTTGCGTTTTCATACCATCGGATCTGATCCGGTGTCCATCTAAAAGCCAAGCACATCTCTCCTTATCTGTTTGTCGACTAAGTTAATCTAGTGATCCCGCAATTATATGATTACAAAAGGGCTTGCAGCCATCATAAAATAAAAATGCTACTAATCACAAAGAATCGTAGTTCTACTTTGATTACTATAATATAAAAAATGTGGATAAGTCAGATGACTGGCAACTAACTTATCCACATTTGGCTCCCCCTGCTGGATTCGAACCAGCGACCCTTCGGTTAACAGCCGAATGCTCTACCGCTGAGCTAAGGAGGAATATAAGTATCCGGCGAGGACCTACTTTCCCGGGCCGTCTCCAGCCAGGTATGCTCGGCACAAGAGAGCTTAACTTCTGTGTTCGGGATGGGAACAGGTGTGGCCTCTCCGTTGTACTCACCGGAATGGTTGGAAGCGCTGTTGGCGCTTTCAAAACTGCATAGAAGGGGTCTTGCCATGAAAGGGACATGGGAAGGTTTGAGGGAAAAACTTATCATTTTCCATTTTTGTTTCGTGTCAATTGTGATCG
>LFTF01000004.1:0-1105 GCA_001512945.1 Clostridiales bacterium DTU023
ACCA
Source organism: Clostridiales bacterium DTU023 (assembly GCA_001512945.1). GTDB lineage: Bacteria > Bacillota > Clostridia > Saccharofermentanales > DTU023 > UBA4923. The sequence continues at coordinate 5 of LFTF01000004.1, forward strand.
GCATGCCTGTCCGCTTGGTCGTCCTATACGTAATCAATCCCTTGCCGGCTCTATTCTGACTGCGGTACTCAGACAGCTGAGAGCGCTTGCCAAATCCGTGTTCCGTGACGACAAGCAATGTGTCGTCCGAATCAGTCGCGATCATACCAATCACGGAATCGTCTTTGCCAAGCCTTATGCCGCGAACTCCCATCGTATTGCGCGCCGTCGCGCGCACTGACACTTCGGGGAACCGGATTGACATGCCTTTGCGTGTCGCGAGGATAATGTCGTGGTCATCGTCTGACAGACGCACATTCACAAGTTTGTCGCCTTCACGCATATTGATCGCGATCAAGCCATTCTTGTTGATGTTCGCGTATCCCAACAGCGCCGTCTTCTTGACCATTCCCTTTTCTGTGGCCGTCACAAGGTAGCCACCCTGATCGAATGAATCGATTTGAATCAAGGTACGCACCTTCTCATCCGGATCAAGGTGAAGCAGGTTGACGATGGCCATACCGCGCGCCATCCGGCCTGATTCGGGGATTTGATAACCCTTCAAGCGGTAACACTTCCCAAAGTCAGTGAAAAACAACAAGATCTGATGTGTCGACGTGATGAGGATCGTGTCAACAAAGTCATCCTCTCGCGTCTGCATGGCCGTAATCCCGCGGCCGCCCCTGTGTTGAGCGCTGTATACGTCTACGGGAAGTCGCTTGATGTAGCCCGCGTGTGTCATCGTGACGGCGATTTGTTCTTCCTCAATCAACTCTTCATCGTCGATCTCAAACTCGCCGGAGGGCAGAATCTCGGTGCGGCGGTCATTGCCGTAACGGTCCGAAATAGCCATGAGCTCATCCTTCATCATGCCGTTTAGGAGTTCTCGGTCGCCCAGAATTAGGCGAAACCCGGTAATTTTCTCCGTCAGATCCTCATTCTCGGCCATTAGTTTATCGCGCTCAAGTCCGGACAAGCGTCCGAGCCGCATATCGACCACGTGTTGCGCCTGTTTATCTGAAAATCCGAAACGCTCGCAAAGCGCGGCTTTGGCTGTCTCTTCATCCTTGGAACCGCGGATAATAGCGATGACTTCATCGATGTGATCGATCGCGAGTTGCA
>LFTF01000004.1:1117-21654 GCA_001512945.1 Clostridiales bacterium DTU023
TCGTGTTGATGCCCTATGAAATGATCCAAGATCTCCTTGAGACTGAGTTGCCTGGGTACGGGCTTCCCGTCTTCCATGACAAGTGCCAGCAAGTTGGCGCTAAAGGTATCCTGCAGTTGCGTATGGCGGTACAGTTGATTCAAAACGACCATCGGGGTTGCGTCACGTTTGAGTTCCACAACAATTCTGATATCGTCGTGACGATCTGACTCGTCGCGAACATCGGAGATTCCCTCAATGCGCTTGTCTTTGACTAGATCGGCCGTGCGTTCGATGAGGCGCGCTTTATTAACCATATAGGGCAATGATTTAATCACAATGCGGTAACGGTTGCCGGCCATCTCTTCAATGTCGGCATGGCCGCGCACCACAATGCGGCCGCGACCGCGCCTGTAAGCGGCACGACTCCCGGAAATGCCCATGATTTGACCGCCGGTCGGAAAGTCAGGCGCCGGAATAAATTCCATCAAGTCATCGCTTGTGGCGTCGGGATTGTCGATCAGGTGAATGGTGCCTTCAATCACCTCGCGCAAATTGTGAGGCGGAATGTTGGTCACCATGCCGACGGCGATGCCCGTGGAACCTGAAACGAGCAGGTTCGGGAATCCTGCCGGCAACACAATGGGCTCTTGGAACCGCTCGTCGTAGTTGAGCTTAAAATCGACCGTGTTTTTGTTGAGATCACTCATCATCTCACAACCAAGACGCGTCAAACGGGCTTCCGTATAACGGTACGCCGCCGGCGGGTCTCCGTCTCGTGATCCGAAGTTACCGTGGCCGTCAACTAAGGGGTGACGCATAGAGAAATCCTGCGCCATCCGGACAAGCGCGTCGTAAACGCTCTGGTCTCCGTGAGGATGGAAACGTCCGAGGACGTCACCGATGGTGGTCGCGCACTTGCGATGGGGTTTGTCCCACGTAAAGCCCTGGTCGAACATGGAATAAAGGATTCTGCGGTGAACGGGTTTCAAACCGTCACGCACGTCGGGCAACGCGCGATCAGAGATAACACTCATCGCGTAATCGATGAATGATTTTTTCATTTCCTGATCGAGATCAACGGGGATTAATGGATTTTGTGGATTCTTGAATGCCTCGTCGATGGTTGCTTCGCGCAATTGATAATCGAATTTTTTACTTGGCTCTGACGCCATTGGGTCCTCCCTGATTGACTGGATTATTTCTAGAAAACTAAGATAAATCGGTCGTTTATTTCATCTGATATTCTACCACAAGCGCGAGATTCCCGCCGTGCGCGACGCGACAGGATAGGGTATGAGCTCTTTTATTATAAGTGGGTTAAAGAGGTGAGTTGCGTATGGTCACCATACGACGCGGATAACGGAAAGCGGTCATCTCTTTTTTGCTGATTATGACAAGCGAGCGCGGCCAATCCATGCCGGGGAGCTCATAGCGGATGACCTCCTCAAGTTCGCCTCCAAGCATACGGATCGCGCGCTTGGATTGTGCTGTTTGGTCGTCACTGCCCTTCATCGCGATCAAACGGCCCCCCCGTTTGACAAGAGGCAAACACAGCTCCGACAGGACAGGCAGAGCGGTCACGGCGCGGGCGACAGCAACATCGTAACAGTCGCGAAAATCTTGATCCCGGCCGAGATCCTCCGCCCGAGCATGAAGCGCGGTCGTTGCGTCTAGTTCCAAAAGATCGATGACTTTCTGCAAAAAGGTGACCTTCTTTAATGTGGCATCCACAAGCGTCACATCGAGATCCGGACGAACAATGCGCAGCGCGAGTCCGGGAAATCCCGCCCCCGTTCCGATATCGATCAGCGTCGCGTTTTCCGGTATATGCGCTGAGACGCGCCAACTATCCTCTAGGTGGAGCGTCGCGATCGCCTCGTCGTCTGTGATCGCCGTAAGATTGATCTTGTCATTGGTCTCCTTTAGCAGCTCAATGAACTCACACACCTGTTCCGTCATGCCGACGGACAGCTCAATACCCGCGCGGTGGGCGGCCTGCTCGACGAGAAGTCTATTCACGGGAAACCGCTTGTCCTTTGTGTTGCTCAAGCCAGACAAGGAGCACTTGGATGTCCGCGGGCGAAACGCCGGAGATGCGGCTTGCCTGCCCAACGGAACCGGGTTTGCGAACGGCAAGCTTTTGACGCGCCTCTAACCGCAACCCGCGTATCGCATCGTAGGCAATATCGTTAGGAAGTCGGCGGTGTTCAAGCTTGCGGAATCGCTCGACGCGGTTGTGTTCAAGGCGAATATAGCCCTCGTACCTGATTTGGATCTCAGCGGATTCACAGACCGACGGCAAAAGCGTCGGGCGTTCCGGATCCAAGGGGGCAAGTGTCCCGTAACTGAGCTCCGGCCGTTTCAAGAGTTGATATAAACTGGTTGTGCGTCTAAGCGGCGTGCTGCCCGCGTCTTCCAAAATTTTATCGGACAGATCGCTTTTTTTAACAAGTGTATCTTTGAGACGATCTTTTTCCTCTTTGATAGCGGCTTGTTTGCTCAGGAAACGCTGATACCGTTGTTCCGACAGCAGTCCGATCTTATATCCGATCGGCGACAATCGAGCGTCGGCATTGTCCTGGCGAAGGATCAAGCGATATTCGGCGCGCGACGTCATCAGGCGGTACGGTTCGTTGGTCCCCTTTGTCACAAGGTCATCGATCAGAACACCGATGTAGCCTTCAGACCGGTCAATGATGAGCGGCTCCTCGCCCTTTTGCCGCAGGACAGCGTTGATGCCTGCCATCAACCCTTGTGCGGCTGCCTCCTCATATCCCGACGACCCGTTGATCTGACCCGCGAGAAATAAACCTTCGATGTTATTGACCTCAAGCGACAACTTGAGAATGGTGGGGTCAACACACAGGTATTCAATGGCGTAGGCAGGTCTCATCATTTCCGCTGTCTCCATGCCCGGCACTGTGTCCAGCATCGCGCGCTGGACATCCTCCGGCATTGAGGTAGACAAACCTGACGCGTACATCTCATGTGTATCAAGTCCGGTCGGCTCCAAGAAGACGTGGTGTCTCGCGTGGCTGGGAAATTTTACAATCTTGTCCTCAATCGAGGGGCAATAGCGGGGTCCCACTCCTTCGATGACACCCGAATAGAGCGGTGATCGATCCATATTGTCGGAAAGCAGTTGCCTGGTCGCGTCCGATGTCCACGTGATGTAGCAGGGCATCTCGGCAGACGGTCGCCATGTGGGATCATCCTCATGGTCGAATGAGAACGGTTTGGCCTGGCGATCGGCAGCCTGCGTTTCCATACGGTCAAGGTCAATACTTCGCCGGTGAAAGCGGCCGGGAGTCCCCGTTTTGAATCGCCTTGTCGGGAGACCCAACGCCGTAAGCGCCTCGCCAAGCCCAATGGAGGGACTCAGCTGGTCAGGCCCGGAATCGCGCACTGAATCGCCGATGATAACGCGCCCGTCCAGAAACGTTCCCGGGCAGACGATGACATCGGTGGCGATGTAAAGAGAACCGGTCGCGGCAATGACGCCCTCCGTCTTGCGACGACCTGGCTCCCCTGCCACGTCATCGACGAGAAGGCCCGTAATCTCTTGTTGGATGAGTTTGAGATTGGGCTCCGATTCGAGCACCTGTTTCATTCCGCGCTGGTAGCCCGTACGATCCATCTGGGCTCGGGGCGACATCACGGCGGGACCTTTGGTCGCGTTCAGCATACGAAATTGAATCATGTGCAAGTCCGCGAGCCGTCCCATCTCCCCGCCCATCGCGTCGATTTCACGAACCATCTGCCCTTTTGCCGTTCCGCCTATATTGGGATTGCACGGCAGATTCGCGAGACTGTCGAGCGTCATGGTGAAGAGGATTACACGGTGACCAAGCCTCGCGGCAGCGAGCGCAGCTTCACAGCCGGCATGGCCGGCACCGACAACAATGACGTCGGCTTGGCCCGCGACAAATGCGTTGGGCTTTGACAGGGCTTCGGCAAGTGATGGCACCGGCGCGCCTCTACTTCCCGACACAGAAACGGTTGAAGATCGTTTCAATCAAGGTCTCCGACACGTCGTCGCCGGTTATGGTCGCAAGCTCTGTCAGCGCCTCTTTGAGTGTGATCGCGACAAGGTCAAATGAAAAGTTGTTTTTAAGATCCATTTGGGACTGTGTGACGAGCGCGATGGCGCGGTCGATTGCCGCCTTGTGGCGGGCGTGCGTGAGCACCTCATGGCTCTCCATGTCTCCGACCGTAGAGGACGTTGCTTGACGCTCGCGCGTCACAGGATCGGGTTGCAGTTGTCCATACCCGATGAATGTGATAATTGTGTCACGAAGTCTCGTGAGATCGCCTTCTTGTTTGTCCGACCATGTCATTGAGGGGACACCCGCGAAACGCTGCGCGGCATATTTTGTGAGATCTTCTTCTTGCGGAAGAGTGATACGAAGATCGTCTTTGCCGAGGATCACTAGCAAGGGCTTGCCTTGAGCGACCAACTGGTCGATTCTCAACGCCTCACGTTCTCGCTCCGACACACAAGGCAAAGGCGGAGACACAACCCATAAAATGAGATCGGCTTCCTCAAGCGCGCTTTCTGCTCGCGTCACTCCCTCGCGTTCGATGGGGTCATGGCTGTCCACGGCAAGTCCCGCCGTATCAGTCAAATGAACTAGATATCCTCCCAGTGTGAGATCGATTTCAACCGTATCGCGTGTTGTGCCTGGGATCGGGCTGACAATCGCGCGGTCACGCCCTGCGAGCGCGTTGAGGATCGAGGACTTTCCAACATTTGGACTGCCCGCGATGACTACCGCGAGCCCTTCTCGTATGACCCGGCCGCTTACAAATGTCGCAGACAGGCGGCCGAGTTCGACAGATGCCTCGTCGAGCTCACGAATCAGAGTGGCCCGGTCTTCCGCGCGCTCCTCTTCCTCATCCCAATCTAACAACATCTCGAGGTGAGCCAGGGTGCCGTAAAGCTGGTCGACGCGCCGGTGAACCGTGCGTGAAATACCGCCTTTGAGTTGCCTGAACGCCACTTGCGCCTGTTTTTCGGCCTGGGCACCAATCAAGTCCATGACAGCTTCCGCGGCGGACAAATCCATTTTGCCGTTGATAAACGCGCGACGGCTGAACTCACCCGGACCCGCGGAACGGGCGCCCGCGGCGATCACACTGTCAAAGATTGCCTGACGGACCGCCTGTCCTCCATGACAGGAGATTTCATAGACATCATCACCTGTGTAGGAGTTAGGCGCGCGGAAACACGCGAGGACAACTTCGTCCATATCGCCCCAGTTGCCGGGCGCGAGTGTATACCCCTCCATATCAGACGGTTTTGGGAAGCGCGTTCCGAATGGCACAAACAATTTGTCGCAGATTAGGCCGGATTCTGGGCCTGAAATGCGGAACACCGCCAAGCCGCTCTCGCCCGGCGGTGTCGAAAATGCCGCAATCGTGTCAATGTCAGAATAGTTCATCAACGTGTCAACCGATGATCTCCAGACCTGCTGTTGGCGAGATGACCACATAGCGGCGGGGTTCTGCCCCTTCGCTATAGGTGGTAATACCTTCTATTTCGCGTAACTTCATATGGACAATGCGTCGTTCTGCCGGTGTCATGGGCTTGAGTCTTGATTCGCGCCCCGTATCGAGCACTCGCTCTGACATACGCTTCGCCTGCTGCTGCAAACGCTGTTCTCTGCGACTGCGATATCCGGCGACATCCACAACAACGCGAAGATACGTGTCTGAATAGCGGTTAGACACGATATTGGTCAGATACTGAAGCGCGTCGAGTGTCTCACCGTGGCGACCAATAGCAACGCCGCTGTCACTGCCGGAGATATCAATATGTAAGCTTTCGTCTTCTCCGAGATATGATTCGATCTTGCCATGTATGCCGACTCCCGACAAAATGTCTTCAATGTAATCGAGCGCAGCATTCTCGGCTGCGGCGAAACCGCGTTCCTCAGCGGGGACTTTCCATCCGTCATCGCGTTCTTCTTTTTCTTCAAGTTCGTCAGTGTCTTCCAAGTCGTCATCTTCGACTTTGACTTTGACTTTAGCTTTCGCAACCGGAGCCGCGGCTTTTGGTGATTCAACAACCTCTTCCGCTTCAGCGGTGACTCGGACACGCGCGGGGCGACGACCGAAACCGAGTAGCCCTCCTGTTTCCCCTTCGTCTAAGACTTCGATCAGGGCGAAGTCTTCGCTGACAGATAATTCCTTTAACGCTTGTCGAACTGCGAGCTCGACTGTCTTTGCTGTTTTTTCTATGGTGCGTTCCATGTAGGTAGCCTCCTCACGCTCAGACGCCCGGAGCAGCAACCTGCCCACGGGTTATCTCATGCACGGCAATTCCGTGCGATTTTTTAGTATCAGACATCCTTATTGCTCTTAAACTTTGACATAAAGGACTGCCAGGCGCTAGGCACTTCAGGGCCGTCGATTGTCGCTGTTTGCGGGCGCGAGCGATTGTAAACCGCCTGTTCCTCGTCATGAGCAAGGCGCAGTGGCTTGACATAAAATTCGTATCCAAGCGCCGACTGGATAATGTACAAGACGTTCTGGAAAAGCCAGTAAAGGCACATGGCGGACGGCATGCTGAACATCGTGAACAGCATGATAAGCGGCATGAAAAGGTTCATACTCTTCATCATGCCTGCACCCGGATCGGGATCTTGTCCGCGTTTGGCCGGATTGGCTTTCTCGCGCTGTTTTTCTTGTTTTGTTTTTTCGGGACGCGCGGTGCTGTTGCGCATAATTTTCATTTGGAAAAAATAGGTCACCATGGTCACCGCGATCAGCAGAACAAGGGGCAGTTGGACCTGCCACTCAGCGCCAAACCAATTAAGCGGATTCACTGAAGGTGTCATCCCCAAATCGATTCCAAGAAATTTCGTGTTGATGAGTTGGGGCAATCTGATCCAACCATTGGAAACCGATTGCTCGAGCGCGCTTCCCGAAGCTCTGAGACCGTTAAGAATCGGAATGTCCATCATCGCCGCATTCTTTGCCTGAGCGGCTGTTATTAGACCTTTGCCTTCAAGCAGACCGGCAATATTGAAAATATTTTGGACTTCGACTCCGCTGATAAACCGCAATGGGGCCCGGAAAATATAGATGACCGGCCAGATCACGGCCAGCTGGAGAAGCATGGGCAGGCATCCGGACATCATAGAGATACCGTTCTCTTTGTAAAGCTTCTGTGTGAGCTCTTGAACTTTAGCTTGATCTTTGGGATAGCGGCGTTTTATCTCGTTGACTTCTGTCTGCAGCATCTGCTGGCGAAGCGTTCCGCGCTGACTTCTGAGGCCGAGAGGCATCAAAACCAGGCGGATAACAATCGTAAACAGGATGATCACAAGGCCGTAACTGTTGAGCCAGGCATACAATGTGCCCAGTATCCAACCGAAAAGGCTGTATAGAGGATCCAGCAGACCGAGCTGAACAGGTATTAATGACATCATATTATTTGTTTCCTCGTTATTCCGATCAATCGGCCGCGTTGTTCGCGCGGTAGTTTGACAGTGCTATTGTGTATTGGTTTTTCCGGAACGGGGTCGTACCCGCCTCTGCAAAACGGATTGCAACGAAACACACGCCAGATAGCTAGTCCTGTGCCTCGAATGGCCCCATGGCGCCTAATCGCTTGCGCGGCATAGGCTGAACAGGTCGGTGAAAAACGGCAACAAGCCGGGTGTCCGGCTGACAAATACCGTTGATAAAAAGTGATTAGCGATAAAAGCCCGGACGCCACAAAAGACGGCCGACCAAGCTGCTCGTCTGCAAATGCAGGAGCAACCGGCATATGAGCCATGTCGTTATCGTGTATGCAGCTGTTTGCGTTATCCTTCATCCTACTCGTAATCTCTTATCGCCCTAGCGGGCGGTCGATCGCGTAGATCCTGCCCCAGATTTTAACAAGAGCTGTTCTGTTTCCTCAATCAGGACCGTGAGAGCGGGTTCTTTTTCATAATTCCAGCGAGCTGTCACAATCAAGTCAAATCCCGTCTTTAATTCTACGTGGCTCAACCTGAATGATTCGCGCAACAGTCGTTTGGCGCGATTGCGCCTCACTGCCCCACGAATCGCCTGCCGGCCCACTGTGAATCCAATCCTGGACGGATTCTGCGCGGTAGCTCCCCGCCTTCGATAGGCATGAAGCGCGATGGCTCTTCCGCTATGGTAACTGCCACGGCGGTAGACGCGGGAAAATTCACGATTCTTCTTGAGTGTTTCCGCGTTCGCTACCGTACGAAACCTCATCTTATGAGGAAAGTTTCTTGCGACCTTTAAGTCTTCGCCGCTTCAGAATCATACGTCCGGAAGCTGTTTGCATTCTTTTTCTAAAACCGTGTACGCGAGCGCGCTGCTTGCGTTTCGGTTGATAGGTGCGTTTCATCATTACCCTCCAACTAGTTATTTATCTCAACGTTTTGACGAACGTTTCGCTCTAACTCCATTATTCCTACTATATAGGCATAGGTTCGGATTATACTGAATACCATGCCTAACAGTCAACAAGAGTGGCTTAAAACTCCCATGCTGTCATTTTTTCATGCGTTGTTCTGCTGCCTCAATGACGTGTTGCATGAGAATGGTCGTTGTTACTGATCCGACTCCACGGGGAACCGGTGAAATATTCGCGACGATCGGTTCGACTTCATCAAACGCGACGTCGCCTGTCAGACGACCGTCTTCCGTGACATTGATGCCGACATCGATCACAGTCTGTCCCGGGACCACCATGTCTGCTGTCACCATTTCAGCTTTCCCGGCACATGCGATAATAATATCACCGTCACGTGTGACAGCGGGAAGATCAAGTGTGCGCGTATGGCAGATTGTGACCGTGGCATGCTCTTTCAAGAGCATCATGGCGACCGGCTTACCGATGACAAGGCTTCGTCCGATGACAACAGCGCGCGCGCCTTTGATCGGAATATTGTAGTGATTTAACATGGCAAGTGACGCTTCCGCCGTGCATGGCGCAAATCCGTCTCCCGTGCCCATAAAGACACTCGCCATCGATGCGGAACTGATCCCGTCGACGTCTTTGTCGGAATCGAGCATGTCACATATCTTTTTTTCATCAAGATGCCTGGGAAGCGGTCTGAATAAAAGACAGCCGTGAATGGCGTCATCCTGGTTGATCATCTGTATTTCTTTTTCAACGGCCTCTTGCGAGACATCGTCGGGCAACACATGAACGACGACGCGAACACCAATCTTTTCCGCGCGTTTCAACGCGCCTCGCTCATATGAGAGATCGTCACCTTTTTCGCCGACACGTACAATTGCCAGCATGGGCTCAATGTCCTTTTCACTCAGCATCCGGGCGCGCCCAATTAACTGTTCCGTCGCTTGATCTGCGACGACTTTTCCGTACAGGATATTCGCCATGTAGTTCTCCTTGTGTTAAAAATCGATCCTTGTAGTTGTTCTATTCTAGCATGAAAAAGAGCTGCGTTCATATCGCGAACCCTGGCGCCTCATTACGCTGGGAACGTTTCATCTGTGATCTCCAACCCTGCCGCTTTTTTTCGGATTTCAATACGGGTGGCTTGAGGATCAAGATCGATTTCTGCTGTGTCGTCTTTGGTAATGATGTTGTCTAGCAGTGCTTCCGCAATCCTGTCTTCAACCTCTGTCTGAATCAGGCGTCGAAGTGGACGGGCACCGTACTGCGGTTCATAACCTCGGTTCGCGAGCCAGTCCTTCGCGCGTCCGGTCACATCGGTCATCAAACCAATATCGGCAATTCGGGCCGACAGCCGGTTCAACATAATGTCGACAATCTCGCGCATTGTCTCTCGATCAAGCATCCTGAAAAAGATGATCTCGTCCACGCGGTTGACAAACTCAGGCGAGAACGTGTGATGAAGCTCCCGCATCACAAGTTCGCGTGCCTCTGCATACGTTTTGCCGCCATAAATTGCCGGGCCTTCCACACGATCTGTTTGCTGGTTTTCGATATCGCTGGGGGAACCTTCGGGATTGACCAGCAAGCGGGCTCCAATATTCGATGTCATGATGATGATTGTGTTTTTGAAGTCGACCGTTCGTCCCTGGCCGTCTGTCAGGCGCCCGTCTTCTAATATTTGCAGCATGGCGTTCAGAACATCGGGATGTGCTTTTTCGATTTCATCAAACAAAACCACCGAATAAGGCTGCCTACGCACCTTTTCTGTGAGCTGACCACCTTCGTCATAGCCCACGTAACCAGGCGGTGATCCGATCAGTTTCGAGACATCGAACTTCTCCATGTATTCCGACATATCGATGCGAACCAGCGCATTTTCGTTGCCAAACATTGTCTCTGCCAGTGCTTTGGCGAGCTCAGTTTTGCCAACGCCTGTGGTGCCGAGAAAGATAAACGAACCGGTCGGACGCTTGGGATCCTTGAGGCCCAGTCGGCCGCGGCGGATTGCTTTGGCGACAGCCGTTACGGCTTCATCTTGACCCAATACACGTTTTCTTAGCTCATCTTCCAAGCGACGCAGCCGTTCACTGTCGTCCTCGGTAAGACTTCTCACTGGGATGCTCGTCCAGCTGGAAACGATATCAGCGATCATATCACCGGTCAGAACCGGCCATTGTTCACGGTTTGACTGCTCACCACACGCGCTGTATTCGGCGATAAGTGTCTCGAGTTCATCTTCCGTCGCCTTGAGATCAGCCGCTTTCTCGAATTCTTCGTCATTGACCGCTTTGTCTTTGTCAGCGATCACGGTATTGAGCGTGTCCCGCAGTTTGCGAAGTTCATCGGAACCGCTTTCTCGGTTGATACGAAGTCGCGATGACGCCTCATCAATGAGGTCGATCGCTTTGTCGGGAAGGAATCTGTCGCTGATATAGCGCGTTGACAGTTTTACGGCCGCTTCAATTGCTTGATCGGAGATGCGGACGCGGTGATGGCATTCATAGCGCGAACGGAGCCCAAACAGGATTTCAATGGTATCCTCTTCTTGCGGTTCATTGACCGTGACGGGCTGAAAACGGCGTTCCAGCGCCGCGTCCTTCTCAATATGTTTTCGATATTCGTCAAGCGTGGTCGCGCCGATTACCTGGACCTCGCCTCTTCCCAGCATGGGTTTTAGGATATTTGACGCGTCCATCGCACCTTCGGAAGCGCCGGCGCCGATGATTGTGTGCAGCTCATCGATGAAGAGTATGATGTTGCCGGCCTCGACCGCTTCGTCGATGCCTTTCTTGAGTCGTTCTTCGAATTCCCCTCTGTATTTTGAACCCGCGAGCATCCCGCTAAGATCAAGCGATATCAGCCGTTTGCCTCGCAAAAGGTCAGGTACGTTGTCGGCGACGATCTTCTGAGCAAAGCCTTCCGCAATGGCTGTCTTTCCAACGCCCGGCTCGCCGATCAGAACCGGATTGTTCTTGGTACGCCTGCAGAGGATCTGTTCAATGCGCCTGATCTCCTCTTCGCGCCCGATGATGGGATCAAAGCGGTTCTCCGCAGCCATGTCTGTGAGGTCACGGCTGAATTTATCGAGGTTAGGCGTGGCTGTTTTTTCGCCACTCACGACAGGTCTCGCAGACGGCGTTTGTTCACGATTGCTCTCGACAGGCATCACTTTGTTGCCTGTTTGGATCGTATACAAGAGACGGGCGTAGAGTTCTCTCGGTTTAATACCCGCTTCCTCGAGGATACGAACTGCCACACTGTCGCCTTCCCTTAAAATTCCGGCAAGCAGTTGCTCGGGCTCGATCACTCCACTTTGCGAGCGCCCTTCCGCTTCGCGGGCCGCCAGGTTAATGACAAGACGCGTGCGCGGCGTCATCATGCCAATAATCCTGGTGCCATCGATCTGCTCTGCCTCTCCGGTGGGCACTTCAACAGGTTGTTTGTGGTTGAGCTCGATCAGATGCCGGTTAACCGCCGGGACATCAACACCTTCCTGCGCGAGCAGATCGCTGGCAAACCCTTCGCGTTCCCCTACGATGCCTGCGAGCAGATGCTCTGTTCCGATATAGGCCGTCTCAAATGATCGGGCGGTCACCCAGGCAGACCCGAGTACTTCCCCGGCTCTCCTTGAAAATCGAATCATCATGGTGCTGCGCCCCCTTTTATCTTGCTCACAAAAAACCCCGGCGATTAAGTCGGGGTTTGGTGTTTATCAGTCTTCCGCTCCAGAAGCATCAGGATACTCGGGCAGATCAAACAGATCCAGGATCGGATTCATCGCGTCACTCGCGCCTTCGTCATCTTCCTGGGGTTCCAGGTCAAACGAACACGCGTTGAGGAAATCGTCCGGCTCCAACCCTTTCACGCGCATAAATGCCTCGTAATCTTCCTGCGTGTCATGCTCGAAACCGAGTTCATGCGCGCGCAATTCATATTCCGTGCGGTCAATTCCTTGATCGGCCGTCGCATTAAGGAGCGCCATGTTTGCCGGCACAACCGGTATGGCACTAATGTTACGGTAGTTCTGAAGTCCGGTACCGGCCGGGATCAGTTTTCCGATAATAACGTTCTCCTTGAGACCTTCAAGCGTGTCAATTTTACCCTTGACGGCTGCATCAGTCAGGACACGTGTCGTCTCCTGGAAGGAGGCGGCTGACAAGAATGATTCTGTCGCAAGTGACGCCTTGGTGATGCCAAGCAGTATCTGACTGCCCGTTGCCGGTTCTATGCCGTTCTCTTCAGCTTCTTTGTTCAATTTCCAGTATTCGGACATGTCAACGATACTCCCCGTGAGCATATTCGTTTCACCCGGATCTTCGATTTTGAACTTACGGAGCATCTGACGCACAATGATCTCAATGTGCTTGTCATTGATCTCGACGCCGTTGTTTTTGTACACCTTGAGCACTTCGGCGATGATGTATTTTTGAACTCCGCGCGCGCCTTTGATTTTCATGATGTCATGAGGATTGACAGACCCGTCTGTCAACAAGTCACCTTCTTCGATCACGTCGCCTGTATCAACAATGAGCGGCGTCGAAATCGGAATGCTGTATTGCTTGGATTGTCCGTCCTCAGCTGTCACCGTAACTTCGCGGCGACGTTTCTCTGTCTCTTGGATACTGATCGTTCCACCGAGTTCAGAGACAATAGCTTGTCCTTTTGGTTTTCTCGCTTCAAACAATTCCTCAACACGTGGTAAGCCCTGAGTGATGTCATCACCTGAAGCAATGCCGCCTGTATGGAATGTCCGCATGGTCAACTGCGTACCGGGTTCTCCGATCGACTGGGCGGCCATGATACCGACTGCCTCGCCAACGACGGCCGGGCCGCCTGTCGCGAGATTTCGGCCATAGCATTTCGCGCAAACCCCTCGATCGCTCTGACACGTCAGATTGCTGCGAATCGGGATCTGATTCATGCCCAGCTCTTCGATCTTGGTTGCCATCACATTGCTGATCATCTCGTTCTTGTCGACCAGGATTTCTCCTGTTTCAGGATGGACGATCGGCGCCCCCGCGTAACGTCCTTCAATCCGGTTGGCAAGACGTTCGACAACACGTTTTATTCTGCTTCCCACCACGATCGGCGCCACTTCAATGTAGTCATCCGTTCCACAGTCTTCACTGCGGATGATAACGTCTTGTGAAATATCGACGAGACGACGCGTCAGATAGCCTGAGTCGGCAGTCTTGAGCGCTGTGTCAGAAAGCGATTTGCGGCCACCGTGCGATGAGATAAAGAACTCAAGCACGTTCATGCCTTCACGGAGGTTCGATTTGATCGGAATCTCGATCGTACGCCCCGATGTGTCGGTCATCATGCCGCGCATACCGGCGAGCTGTTTGATCTGGTCGATGTTACCGCGAGCTCCCGATTGTGACATCATGGAGATCGGATTGAAGATGCCCAGTTTATCTTTGAGGGCTTCTGTAATTTCATCGGTGGTCGAACGCCAGATACTGACTACGGCTCTGTAGCGGCCGTCTTCACTGAGCAGACCAAGCTGATACTGATGATTGACATACTCGACACGTTCTTCTGCCGCTTGGATCAAGTTCTCCTTGACGTCGGGCACGATCATGTCGAAGATGCCAATGGAAATTCCGCTGACTGTCGCGTAGTGAAAGCCGATCTCTTTAATTTTATCGAGCATTGCGGCTGTCGCAGAGATACCACATTCATGGATTGCGCGTTCAATAATGCGCGCGACTTGCTTTTTGTCGACAATATAATCACATTCAAGAGCGACCTGGCTCGCGTTGTCATCTCCGCGTTTCACAAACCCAAGGTTTTGCGGAATGATGCTGTTAAGAATGAAACGACCCAGTGTCGATTCAACAAGCCCGCTGTATTTCTTGCCTTCTCGCTCCACCTCGCGGCGAACAATGATGCGCTGACCCAGCGTAATCTGGTGCTCGCTATAAGCCATCTCAGCTTCATCGAGACTGGAGAACGCGCGAAGCGGCGCGCCTTCCGGCACATTGGGATTCGGCTTTTCCATCGTCAGATAGTAGCAGCCCAGAACAATATCGTGAGTTGGCACCGTGACAGGCTTGCCGTCTTGAGGTTTCAACAGATTGTTCGAAGAGAGCATCAGGAAACGGGCTTCTGCCTGCGCCTCCGCTGACAGCGGCACGTGGACCGGCATTTGGTCACCGTCAAAGTCCGCGTTGAATGCTGTACACACAAGCGGATGCAGCTGGATGGCTCGTCCTTCGACCAGAATGGGCTCGAACGCCTGAATTCCGAGACGGTGAAGTGTGGGAGCGCGGTTCAGAAGCACCGGATGGTCTTTGATGACTTCATCCAGCATGTCCCAAACAATGTCTCCGCCACGCTCAACCTGACGGCGAGCGGATTTGATATTTTGAGCGTAACCGTGGCGCATGATCTCATGCATAACAAACGGTTTGAACAGCTCCAGCGCCATCTCCTTGGGGAGGCCGCACTGGTGCAGTTTGAGCTCGGGGCCGACAACGATAACCGAACGACCTGAGTAGTCAACGCGTTTGCCCAGCAAATTCTGCCGGAAACGCCCTTGCTTGCCCTTCAACAGGTCAGACAGAGATTTGAGAGGACGGTTGCCCGCGCCCGTTACAGGGCGACCACGGCGACCATTGTCTATCAACGCGTCGACAGATTCCTGAAGCATGCGTTTCTCGTTGCGAATAATGATATTGGGCGCACCAAGCTGCAACAACTTGTTCAATCGGTTATTGCGGTTTATGACCCGGCGATATAAATCGTTCAAATCAGATGTCGCGAAGCGTCCGCCGTCGAGTTCGACCATCGGGCGAAGCTCGGGAGGCAGAACAGGCAACACGTCGAGAACCATCCAATCAGGCTGGTACCCGGAATTTTTAAACGCTTCGACTACTTCTAAGCGTTTGATGAGTCGCGCTTTTTTCTGGCCGCGCGCAGTTGTCAAATCCTCGCGCATTTGCGCGGCGAGGGCATCGACGTCAATGCTTGCCAGGAGATCGCGGATCGCCTCCGCGCCCATCTTGGCAACAAAAGAGTTGCGTCCGTAGAGGAGCATGGCTTCGCGATAGTCGCGTTCGTTGATGATCTGCATCTTCACAAACGATGACACACCGGGATCAATCACGATGTACGCCGCGAAGTAAATGACCTTCTCAAGATTTCTTGGGGACATGTCGAGCATCAAACCCATCCGGCTCGGGATACCCCGGTAATACCAGATGTGCGTGACTGGCGCCGCGAGCCTGATATGGCCCATGCGCTCACGCCTGACTTTCGAGAGTGTCACCTCAACACCGCATTTATCACAGATAATATTGCGGTATCGTTTTGTTTTGTATTTGCCACAGTAGCATTCCCAGTCGCGCGAGGGACCGAAGATCTTTTCACAGAAAAGACCGTCTGTTTCCGGTTTAAGCGTCCTGTAGTTTATTGTTTCAGGCTTCTTGACCTCACCTTGCGACCATCCAAGAATTTTTTCTGGGGACGCGAGGCCGATGCCAATAGCTTCAAAATTTCCTAATTCCGACATAGTGTGACCTCCTTCCCTCATGCTTCTTGTTCCTGCCCGTCATCTGGGCTTTCATCACTTTCGGCCACCTCACTTTTAACAACGCCCTCTTCGTCAAGAACGCCGTCGGTAAACCCTTCTTCGCCAAATTCTTCTTCATTTTCCACGGCCGTCGTATCGTCACCTACCAGGTTAAACAATGTGCGTCCCGTGACAGTTTCTTCTTCTAGAACATCTACGTCGAGAATAGGAATCTCCTCATTTTCGGCGGAGAAAATATGTACGTCCAGACACAGCGACTGCAATTCCTTGACAAGTACTTTGAACGCTTCGGGAACACCCGGTTCGGGAATATTCTCGCCTTTGACAATGGCTTCGTATGTTTTTGTTCTGCCCCAAATATCGTCTGACTTGACTGTCAAAATTTCTTGCAGTGTATAGGCTGCGCCGTAAGCCTCAAGGGCCCACACTTCCATCTCACCGAATCTCTGTCCGCCGAATTGCGCCTTACCTCCCAGCGGTTGCTGGGTGACAAGCGAGTAAGGTCCGATCGAACGCGCGTGAATCTTGTCGTCAACAAGATGGAGGAGCTTGAGATAATACATGATGCCCACCGTGATTCTGCTTTCAAACGGTTCACCGGTACGGCCGTCATATAAGACTGTTTTGCCGTCGGTTTCCATGCCCGCTTGCTTGAATGCTTCGATGACATCCTGCTCATCCGCTCCGTCAAAGACGGGGGTAGCTACTTTCCAGTTGAGTTTGCTCGCCGCCGCACCCAAGTGCACCTCGAGCAACTGACCTACGTTCATTCGCGAGGGAACGCCCAGCGGGTTGAGAACGATGTCGAGTGGGGTTCCATCAGGCATAAAGGGCATATCTTCTTCAGGAAGAATCTTTGAGACAACGCCTTTGTTGCCATGACGCCCCGCCATTTTGTCACCCACTGAGATTTTACGTTTTTGTGCCACATAGACACGTACGAGTTTGGTCACACCGTGCTTTAATTGTTCGTCGTTTTCACGTGTAAACGTTTTAATTTCAACAACGATGCCTGATTCACCATGCGGAACTCTCACGGATGTATCGCGAACCTCACGGATCTTCTCACCGAAAATTGCGCGGTAGAGACGTTCCTCAGGAGTCAGCTCCGTCTCGCCTTTGGGCGTGACTTTGCCAACGAGCACATCACCGGAGTGAACTTCGGCACCAATCCGAACCACACCCTCTTCGTCGAGATCTTTTAATGCTTCATCCGCGACGTTCGGGATTTCACGTGTGATCTCTTCGGGCCCGAGTTTGGTATCGCGCGCCTCGCACTCATATTCTGTTATGTGAATCGACGTGTAGACGTCGTCACGGACAAGGCGCTCGTTGAGCAAGATGGCGTCTTCGTAGTTGTAGCCTTCCCACATCATGAATCCGATCAAAACGTTGCGGCCAAGGGCCATCTCGCCGTGGTCGATCGCGGGGCCGTCGGCGATAATATCGCCCGCCTCTACGCGGTCACCTGCGCTCACGAGCGGCTGCTGGTTGATACACGTTCCCTGGTTCGAGCGGTCATATTTTCTGAGTTGATACTTGTCAAGCTCTAACTCATCAGTACGAACCCGGATACTGTCTCCGGCTACGTGTTCGACGACACCGCTGCGAGCTGCGATGATGCAGACGCCTGAATCTTTTGCGGCACGGTATTCCATGCCTGTCCCGATAATCGGGGATTCCGTCTTGATCAAAGGAACGGCCTGGCGCTGCATGTTGGAGCCCATCAGAGCCCGGTTCGCGTCGTCATTGCCCAGGAATGGGATCAGTGCTGTCGCGACAGAAACAAGCTGTTTGGGCGAGACATCCATCATGTCAACTTTATCCGCTTCGAGCTCTAAAAATTCGTCACGGAAGCGGCATGATATCTTTTTGTTGACAAAACGCCCATCTTCATCAAGCGGCTCGTTGGCCTGGGCGATATAGTAGCGGTCTTCAACATCTGCTGTCAGGTATCGAATTTCGCGCGTAACGAGACCTTTTGCCTTGTCATAGACACGGTAAGGTGTTTCGAGGAACCCATAGCGGTTGGCCCGCGCATAAGTTGCAAGCGAGTTAATTAAACCGATATTCGGTCCTTCCGGCGTTTCAATGGGGCACATGCGTCCGTAGTGAGACGAGTGGACGTCACGAACTTCAAAGTTGGCGCGTTCACGCGACAGACCGCCGGGGCCCAGTGCTGATAGCCGACGCTTGTGCGTCATTTCAGCCAGTGGGTTGGGTTGATCTAAGAACTGTGACAGCTGACTTGAGCCGAAGAATTCTTTAATGGCGGCTGAAATAGGTCGTGTGTTTACGATATCCTTGGGCGCGGCTGCCGTAATGTCAGGGATCGTTTGCATGCGCTCGCGCACAACGCGATCCATCCGAGAGAACCCGATTCTCATCTGGTTCTGCAAAAGCTCGCCAACCGAACGGATTCGTCTGTTGCCAAGATGGTCAATATCGTCGCGCTCGCCGACACCGTGTTCAAGCCCAATGTAATAGCTCATCACGGCAAGAATGTCGTGGAGCGTCAGGCAATGCGGGATCAGATCATCTTTATGCTGAATGAGTTGATGTCTCAACGCCTCGACAAGATCGGACGCGTCAGCCACTTCTTCAATAATTTCACGCAATACCGGCGTGTAAACTGCCTCTGTGATACCAAGGACCTCGAAATCAATCTCACCGACTACATCGGCGGCGAAGAAACGTTCGAGAAACTTGTCTGCCCTGACGCGTTCATTTCCGACGACGCGGAGCAGGTGATCGCTCTGTGTGACCGTATCACCTGTCGTGTTGATCGGGAAAACATCCACCACGTTGACACCAGCCTGCTGAATCGCATCGGCCATGTCTTCTGTGATGATCTCGTTGGCCAGAACGAGGACTTCCCCGTCGCTGGCAATGATGTCTTTCGCGGCCAGATGCCCGGTAAGGCGCGTGGCAATCGACAGTTTCTTATTGACCTTATATATACCGACTTTGGCAAGGTCATAGCGATTGGGTTGGAAGAATATATTGTTTACGAGTGTCTGCGCACCTTCGCGCGTAAAAACCTCTCCTGGGCGAAGCTTGCGGAATAATTCCTGAAGACCTTCTTCGCTGGTCTTGCAGCCATCTTTCTGCATGGTCAGAAGCAACGATTCTTCATCGCCCAGCGTATCAATGATCTGCTGATCTGTTCCAATGCCAAGCGCACGCAACAGGATCGTCATGTGGAATTTTCTTTGCCTGTCGACACGCACCCACAATAAACGTTTGGCGTCAGATTCGAATTCAATCCACGCTCCACGGTTGGGAATAACTTGTGCCGTATAGAGCTCATTTTCATTCTTATCCTGGATAATATTGAAATAGGCTCCGGGAGAGCGGACGAGCTGACTGATAATCACGCGTTCCGCTCCGTTAATTATAAAACTACCCATATCAGTCATAAGCGGGAATTCCCCGATATAGACGTTCTGGGTTCTTATCATATCGCTTGCGCGATCATGCAACCGCACCGTCATATACATTTTGGCGGCGTAATTGGCATCCCTTTCCTTGCATTCCTCAATTGAATAGGTTGGGTTTTCAATGTCGAACTCGCGATCAATAAAAGAAAGCTCGATATCGCCTGAAAAGTCAGTAATAGGCGAAGATTCCCGAAGAACTTCCATTAGTCCTTCTTCGAGAAACCATCTATAACTACTTTTTTGAATTTCTAGTAAATCCGGGATATCGAGGATTTCGTCAATTTTCGAGTATGACATTCTCTGCACTGGTCCGTATTGAACGGGCTTTACCATCAGCGATCACCTCACAAATCGAACCGGCTCTGTTGCGCTGGCATCATCCAAACCGGTCTTGACGATGCTTTCTAGCGTGATATAATTACATAGGTCGCGAAACTGAAGCGTCCACAAAGTTTATAATTGCGGACATGCTGAAACAGGGCGGGCGACACATCGAATCATTCTAGCACGCTTAGATTTTAGAGTCAACTGACTTTTTTATTGTTTTGGAAAGAGTATATGTGTGAAATTAAAACGGTCAACCCGCTTTATTGCGACGATCATACTTGTTCGCGCAACGCGTACATTGATGAAACTATTCCACCTCAAGGCGACGCATTTCCCCGGGCAGCTCGCAAAGAAGCTGTGTCCTGATTTTTTGTCGCGAATCGAAAAACCTGATCAGATCATCGCGGTCACCGGTACCAATGGCAAGACAACAGTCGCGAATCTTATCGCTGATCTCGGTCGCCAATTCAATCTGTCCTTCGCTCATAACGCTTACGGAAGCAACATTGAAGAAGGCGTCATCACCGCGTTGCTCGACGCCACGACCCTAACGGGACGCAAGAAACTGCCTCTCGCCGTTCTGGAAATTGACGAACGGCTGACACGAATCGTCTTCAAAAGCATCCAACCCGATTACCTGATTGTGACAAATCTTTTTCGCGAATCATATCTGAGAAACGCGCACGGCGAGTTCGTCTTCGATATTCTCGACGCCAATATTCCGCTCACTACCCATCTCATTACCAATGCCGACGATCTGCTGTCACAAGGGTTGGCAAGAAAACGCCCCCATACTTCTTTTGGTATTGCCAGGCTGCCGGGAGAGGCGACCGTCACGCACAGTCTGATTCGCGACGTTGTG
>LFTF01000004.1:21746-32909 GCA_001512945.1 Clostridiales bacterium DTU023
CAGAGGAGATCTATCCTTTCCGTGGCGAGAATATCCTTGACCTTTACAACGAACTCACCGCGGTTACGCTGTTTCGTACGCTTGGGTACAGCTCGGAGAACGTCGCGGAGGCCCTTTCAGAAGTCAAGATCGGAAAATCCCGCAAACAAGTAATCCAGGTTGGCGACAAAAAGATCTACCGCATGCTCGCAAAAGGGAAAAACCCCATTGCGGTCAGCCGTGTCCTCGAAGCCATTACTAAAATTCCGGGGCCCAAACAGTTTGTCTTTTTGTTTGACACAAGCACGGGCAAGATGGACGGAGAAGATAATACAGCGTGGCTTTATGACGCCGATCTGTCCATTCTCCGCGATCACGATGTCAAGCGGATTGTGGTTGGCGGTTACCGCGCGAAGGATATCAAGGTCGCACTGCTTTTTGCCGGTGTGAGTAAAGAAAAGATTGTTATATGCAAAGATAAGCGTAAGACGGCACGTGAGATCCTACCCATACACGGGCAGGAAACTATCGCCATTCTCTATGAACTATACTCAGATCCCGTCTCAAAAAAAGTGGCCGCCGCCCTGCGAGCGTCGATGATCAAGCAAAACCGGTAAGAAGAGGAGCGATCGATGAAAATCGAAATTATATATGGAGAACTCGCGAATCTTTTGGGCGAGCACGGCACACAAAGCCTGCTCGCCGAGACATTCGGCGAACAGCAGATAATCCGAACACCTTTCCCTCATCTGCCGAGATTTCTGGTCGATGACGTCGATTTCGTTTACATGGGACCTATGACTGAACAAACACAACGGCTGGTTCTTGATCTGTGGCGTGATCAAAAAGAGCTATTCGCCAAAGCAATTGAAGAAAATACCGTTTTCTTCTTTGCGGGCAACGCGCTCGACCTTGTCGGGCGATCAATCAGATATGAAGAACAGGACACGATACAGGCGCTCAGCCTTTATCCTTTTGATACCTTTTGCCGTCGCTACGATCGCGTCAACGAATTCGTGTGCGCGACATTCAACAATATGCCCCTGACCGGATTTCGGTCACAATTCACGACCCACACGGGGGATGCCGGCGCGTTTCCTTTCCTCGTCGTTGGGCAAGGCAATGGTATGAACAAGGATATCCGGACAGAAGGGATTCACGACCGAAATTTCTTCGCGACAAGTCTGCTGGGTCCTTTCTTGCTATTGAATCCTTCTTTTACGCGATGGCTGTTCGCAAGAGCGGGCTACCACGGAACGCTGCCTTACGAAAAGTCATTGCTCGACGCGGAGTCAACACGACTTGAGGATCTTGCCGGTACATTCAATCGCAAGCGAAAACTCGACGCTTTTTTCAAAGCTTACAAGGACAGGCAAAACCAGATTCTAGACGCGAGCCTCCCGAGCAAGCCCCCGGTCGATAAACCGACGAACAAAGAAGCATAGTGAACCATTGACGGTTTGTTTAAGGATGCCAACCCGAGATTGGATAATGAAAAACGGCGCGATCCAGGTCGCGCCGTTTGTGTTTATCTTGATGTGAATGACGTTATTTTGTTGTAGCAGCTGTTGTCGGAATCGTTGTCGGAATCGTTGTCGGAACAGGGGCTGCCGGTGCTGAACCGAAAAGCGCGCCAAAGAAATCTGTCTTTCCGACGAATTTCATCCCGCTATTGTGACGGACAACAGTCGTTTCGGCATCCTTTGCAATCGTTTCGATCCATGTATTGAGATGCTGTTCCTCCAGAACACCCTTGATTTTTCCCGGAAGTTCCAGTTCGTCTTTGAAGCCTACAAAGTACATGATGTGGTATCCGTGTGTACTCTTCACGATCCCCGAATCACCCGGTTTGCGCCCGTCCTCTGTGCACCATTGTTCGAATTCACGAGCCATCATACCGGCTCCGACATCGGAGTATAACCCGCCGGTCGACAGGCTGCCGGGATCCTTGCTGTATTGAGCGACAAGTTTTACGAACGACTCCTCCGATTGGTCGCCCTTCATGAATTCATCCAGAACCTTGTCCGCCTCTTTTTTGAGTATCTGATCTGCTTTTTTGTCGGCTTCCGCAATTCCCGGATCATCAGCGATCAGGATATGACGCACAGAATAAGGCTTGAAATCATCGCGCTGACGACTAGTAAACTGGACAAGTGTCACGGAATCTTTGCCTTCGATTACCTTCGCGTCTCCGGATTTCCGTCCTGCCTCTTTGAGAAAATCATGGACAGGCGCGCCGAGCTCTTGGACTCGAGCTTTTTTGCGGATTAGGTCTCCGGGATTCTTCTCAATCGCTTCGGCCTCTTCTTCACTAACATATTTCAAGACAGCCGCATTGAACGACAGATCGCTGAGCTCTGCCATCGCTTTGTCCGCTGTCTGTTTCAACTCATCGAGCGCCTTTTTCTTGTCATCGTCCGTTGCGTCTTTATCTACCTTGAGCTTGAATATGTAGACGTTATAAGAATATAAATCAATTACATCCTTATTCTCTTCGTAGAAAGCCTCAACCTTTTCATCCGATACGTCGGCCATCTTTTTGATCTCATCCTCATAATAGTTGATCAACATGGCTCTTCTTAAATCACGTTGCACCATTTTGAGGCTCACGCCCGGTCCATAATAGAGCTTAACAAGACTACCTACCGAACGTCCGCTCTTAATGGCCATTTCTGCCAATTGACCTTCTAATGCCTTGGCATTTTTCTCGATTTCAGCCATCTGTTCTTCGGTAGGTTGGTAATCTACTTTTTCAATCTCGTTCAACGCAGCGGTCATGAAAATTACGCCCGGCATCATTTGATTGATAAGATCGGAGCGCACCGTACCGTCGGCTGTCATCTGGGACGGCTGGTCAAGCACTTCTTGGAATTCATCCGTAAAGGCCAACCCATATTCTTCCGACGCCGTCATGTTGCCCAGTACGATATTGAGATCGGCTGCCTTGAGGTCATGCCCGGCAATTGTGATCGCCGTGAGTGATTTTGTCAGAATACCCGCTCCCGCGATCAGCCATACAATGAGCACAAGGGCCACTACAACTGCCACGACAGACAGAGTAACCTTTTTCCAGACACTGCGTGACTCGATTTTCTTTTTCTTTCCGTCCGTCCCCTTCATTTGGGCAAGACGTGATTTACGCTCTGCGCGAGCAATATCGTAGTTACGCTCAGTTGATTCATTTTTCGCCATGTTGTTACCTTCCTCCGCAGACATGATTTGCACATTTGGCCTGTATATCTGCTTGTCACCAGTCAATCCTATGACCTGAATTTTAAGCCCTGTCATCATATCGATAGGGTTTACATTGCAATTAACCTCTTGAAATGTTCCGGATACTCCGTCATTTTCGCGGCGTATCGGGTTTTCCCTTGATACACGCGTAGCAAAGTGTAGCACAAACAGGGGTGATTGAGAAATAAAACCCAGCCATACCACCGGATCAAATAAGTCGCAGTTTATCAGGGAGATCCATCGCCCGATCAAGCCAGAAAGTAGGGCCCAAGCTGTCGATCGCTTGCTTGTCCATCGCTGTCCATCGCACAGCGGCAAAATAGCTCCCGGCATTCAAAGCGCATTTGAGATCGAGTATTGTATCCCCAACATAAAGAACGCGTTCAGGCTGCGTTATCCCGAGTTTTTCCATCGCAAAAAGAAGGGGGGCCGGATCAGGTTTGTGGCGATCTGTGTCTTTTGCGCTTATAAGCACATCAAACAATTCGGTCAACCCAAATGAATCAAGACACACCATCATCCCCTCGCCACGGCGCGCCGTCACGACTCCAATTTTGAATCCACGCTCACGCAAGGTCTCGAGCATGGGGACAACACCATCAAACAAGGCGATATGGGTGGGCGTTTTAGGGACGCTCCAATTGATATACTCTGTCATGAGGTGATCACATTGGTCACCATATCTGCTGAATGTTGTGATGAGTGGTTCGCCGATTGTCGCCAATAATTCATCGTCCGGCGGAACCCATCCCAGAATTTTATTGAACGTGTGACGGTGCGATGCCATAATCAACGGCACTGTATCAAACAGCGTGCCATCAAGATCAAACATAACAGCGGACACATCTAACGGAAAATCGGATTCGCGAATCATTCGTCATCGCCTTCCCACATATCCGAACGCGTAACCCGTACCCGGACGATCCGGTTGTCGGCTATGGCGAGCACATAAAATGTCAAGGGGCCGTAGCGTACAGAGGGACGCTCATGTTCTTCCGGAATCCTATCAAGTAATTCGATAACGAAACCGGCAACCGTATCATACTCATCTTCTGCAAACGAGATACCTGTCACACGTGAGAGCCGGTCGATGGGGTACGTTCCGTCAACGAGCCATGTGCCGGGCGCGATTTCAATCATCTCCTGCTCAGCTTCGTCGTATTCGTCTTCAATGTTGCCTACAATCTGCTCAACGAGATCTTCGATCGTCAAGAGACCCGCTGTTCCGCCATACTCATCGATGACAATCGCCATCTGAATGTGGTTTTGCTGCATATCGTGAAAAAGATCGCTGATATTGCGCGACTCGGGTGTGAACCATGCGGGACGCATAATCTCCGCCAGCGAAAATTCATATCCCTGATTAATTTCGCCTTTGTGGAAAAGAAGATCTTTGACATGCAAAACACCTATGACATTGTCGACAGTTCCCTTATAAACGGGAAACCTCGTGTATTTGGTGCTGTATAGAAATGACATGGTTTCATCATATCCGGATTCAATAGGAAGCGCTTCTATCTCAGTTCTGTGCGTCATGATTTCGGCCGCGATTTTGTCATCAAAATCAAACAGGTTGGCGATCAGCTCCCGGTTGTCGTCTTCGATCATCCCCTTGGCGTGACCTGTCTCCAACATCTGCAGAAACTCCTGCTCAGTGGGAGCAAAATCAGCGGTTTCAACTTCACGGATGCCAAACAGTTTTAAAATCAAATTGCCCGACGCGTGGACGAAACACTCGATCGGCCGAGCCAGTAAAAGCAAAGGCGAAACAAGGAACCCGTATCGTATCGCAAATAGGCCGTCCTTACCGCCTGACACCCGCTCCGGAATCGAATAACCGAATATAAGAAATAACAAGGTGAGAAGCGCGAAGAACGCGAACGCGATCCACCCCTTTGCGGCGGACAGCGACAGGTTGTCGAACAGATCAATTATGAGAGGAACGGTATAGATCGCGTTCCATACAAAATACGCGGTAGCCAGTATAATCCGGGCAGTCATCACTTCTCTGTGAAATTTCGCCGGATCTTCCATTCGCCTCATAAGCGTCCGCGCGTTGCGATTGCCCGCTTCAGCATTTTCTTGCAAACGCAGAGGTGAGAGAACGCGTATCGCCTTGAGAAAAGCGACAAGGAATCCGGATAACACAAGGAACAATAATGTCAGCGCGATGGCGCTTCCGGGTGATAATAGAGCCAGTTGGAGGGAGCGTTCCGCAGACGCGAACACAGCAATATCCATTGTCGAGCAATACATGTTAATCTTCCGGCACTCTTTCAGTTGAGAGGCGACGGCGTTGTGATATGGCGCCGCCTCTCAGTTGCATGCTGCCTACTCTTCGCTCTGCGCGGCAGCAATAATTTTGTCGGATATATTCTGCGGCACCGGTTCGTACCGGTCAAATTCAACCGTAAACCAACCGCGCCCTTGCGTCATTGATTTTAAATCTGTCGCGTATTTCGCGATTTCTGCCCGTGGCGCTTCCGCCTCTACGGCCTGGAATGTGGGAATTGGATCGGGATGGATTCCCATGATGCGACCGCGGCGCTTGTTGAGATCTCCCATGATATCGCCCAGGAAATCATCAGGAATGTGCACCATCAGTTTGTCGATGGGTTCAAGCAAGACGGGGTCGGCCAGGGGCAACCCGGCACGGTACGCTATGCGGGCGGCGAGTTTGAATGAGAGTTCGTTCGAGTCGACGTCATGGTAAGATCCGTCGACAAGCGTCGCTTTGAGGTAAACAACAGGATAGCCGGCAAGCATCCCTTCACTGACCACTTCTTGCAAGCCTTTCTCAACGGCTGGGAAATAGTTCTTCGGGACTGACCCGCCAAAGATTTCCTCGGTAAATTCGAGCTCTTGCTGTGTGCCGGGCTCAAATTCAATCCACACGTCACCAAACTGTCCATGACCGCCTGTCTGTTTTTTGTGCCGGCCTCGTACTTTGACTTTCTTGCGGATTGTCTCACGGTACGCGATGCGCGGCTCGCTCAATTGGGCTTCGACACCGAATTTTGATTTCAACCGTGAACAGAGAACGTCAAGCTGCACTTCTCCCAAACCCGACAAACGGAACTGACGTGTTTCGGCATCGTTGACAATAGAGAAAACGATATCCTCATCTTGAAGTCGGATCAGACCTTGCATGATCTTATCTTCTTCGCCTTTGTTTACAGGCAAGATCGCCAGGGTCAGGCAGGGAACCGGCATTTCGGGTGCCATGATTTTAATTGGCGAGGACTTTTCTGTCAAAGTATCGAGTGTAACGGTGTCGGAGAGTTTGGCAATCGCGCCAATGTCGCCGGTCATAATCACATCAGTAGGCACTTGCTTTTTACCGCTTTGGAAATTCAATCCAATGACGCGCTCATCTTTTTCTTGATTCGCGTTGTACACCGTTCCCGTATCGTTAAATGTTCCCGAGAATACACGAAAAAGTGAAATCCTGCCGACAAACGGATCGACAAATGTCTTGAATACGAAGGCCGCCAGAGGACCGCCGGCCTCAGAGTGCAGGAGGATCTCCTCACCGCTTTGCTTGATGGCCTTCACAGGATGTCCATCGACTGGCGTCGGGAAAAATCGAGTGAAAAGATCGAGCGCGAATGAAACGCCAAGGTTCTCCTGAGCCGAGCCGACAAATACCGGCATGATGGACCCGGCTGTGATTGCTTTGCGCATGCCAGACTCTTCTTCATCGGCTGTGAATGCTTCACCTTCGAAATATTTCTCCATCAGGTGCTCATCGTTCTCCGCGATCTGCTCCGTGATTTGCTCCCCGTACTCCGAGATTCGATCTGCCATGTCAGACGGCATATCGATCGGCTTCATTTCACCGCGTTTACCGGCGAAAGCGTATGCCTTCCCGGCCAGCACATCGATAAGTCCTGTCATGCGTTCATTGTCAATAATCGGAAGTGCCAAGGGTAGAACACGTTGTCCGTAAACGTCGCGCAATTCCTGAAATGTCTTCTCGAAGTTAGCGTTGGCTTCATCCATGCGGTTGATAAAAAAGGCTACAGGGATGTTCATATCAGTGGCATTCCTGATTGCTTTTTCTGCGCCCACTGACAACCCGTCTTTAGCAGACATAACGATCAGCGCCGTGTCTCCGGCGAACATTCCGAGTATCTGTTCACCGAGAAAATCGAAATCACCCGGCGTATCGATAAAATTGATCTTATGTTTTTTCCATTCACACCACGCGACTGAGGTGCTGATGGACAGACCGCGGCGTATTTCTTCCGCGTCGAAATCGGTCACTGTGTTGCCTTCGTTCGACCGTCCCATGCGGTCGATCGATCCTGCATTGTAAAGGGCGGCTTCGACAATCGCCGTTTTGCCGACGCCGCCATGACCCATTACAGTGATATTTCTAATTTTCTCTGTCGTAAGATTCATATGTTCCCCCTTTAAGAACCAAATTATTTTCTATTATAGCGCATGCGAGTGCGCGCGTAAGCTAAAGCGATACCCCGATGATAAGCATCGGTTAAGCGTAAGGCTCCAATTCTGCCGTAAAGTGTCTTAAGATTTTGGCCTGCCGCACAACGCGAAATCCTCTAATTGCCCCGGCTTTTTCCATTACTCGGCTCATGGATGATGCCACATAATCGAGATGTGCCTGCGTATAAGTGCGTCTTGGGATGCAGTACCTGGCGAACTCCATCAAGGCTTGCGGCTGCTTGCCCGTCACAGGATCCGGATCCAGGATAAACGAACCGACGTCACATCCCCGAATTCCCGCTTCACGATATACCTCAACACAAAACGAGTGCGCCGGAAAGCGATCAAACGGAACATGCGGCAAGATCTTTCGCGCATCAATAAAGACGGCGTGTCCTCCGGCCGGCTGCTGGCAAGGAACGCCGATATTAGTCAAGCGCTCCGTCAGATAGCGCGTTTGGCCGGTGTAGGAACGCAAAAAAGATTCTTCGACACCTTCTTCGAGTCCTATGGCCAACGCCTCCAAATCGCGTCCGGCCAATCCTCCGTATGAGAGAAACCCCTCATTGGGAACGACTATGCGTCGGATTCCCTCGATAAGTTGTTCGTCCTCGCGCACGGCGACGATGCCACCCATATTGACGATCGCGTCCTTTTTTGCCGACATCGTGAACGCGTCGGCTTGCGAAAACATGTCGCGCACGATCTCGCGGATGGACCGGTCACCTTGACCTTGTTCGCGCTCCTTGATGAAAAATGCATTCTCCGCGAACCGCGCCGCGTCGATTACGAGCGGAATGTCATAACGCCGGGCGATCGAAGCCGTTTCTTGCATATTGGCAAGCGATACAGGCTGTCCTCCGGCCGAATTGCATGTCACTGTGATCACAATCATCCCAACACGATCTCGCCCGTACTGCTCAATCAGCTCAACCAAGCGGCTGTTGTCCATGTTGCCTTTGAACGGATGGTACGCGGCCGTGTCCAGCGCCTCCGGCACCACACAATCGACAGCTTGAGCTCCGCAGAGCATGACATGCCCCGTCGTCGTGTCAAAGTGCATGTTGGAGATAGAAATCTGTCCCGGTTTCAGCAAGTTCGGGAACAATACTTTCTCAGCGGCTCTGCCTTGATGTACAGGCTGAAAATATTGCCAGCCAAACAGGTCATGACAAACTTCCATCAACCGGTAATAGCTTCGAGAACCTGCGTAACTCTCATCACCCAGCATCATCCCCGCCCACTGGCGGTCAGACATCGCGCCTGTTCCGCTGTCCGTCAACATGTCGATGAAGACATCGTCGCTTCTCAGTCCGAACAAATTATAGTGCGCCTCACGAATCGACGACTCGCGCTCTTCCCGAGTCGTGACCTTGAGTGGTTCGACCATTTTGATACGATACGGTTCTGGCATGTAGTCTGCCATAGTTACCCCCTCCCACGGTTGCCGGTTTTCCCCGAATCCGCAGTTATTTGAACGATTTCACTCTCTGTGTCGCTACGCAACATACTTGAGGATAAAAGACGCGATATCACGGTAGATTTCTTCGTAATTCAACTCATTGACAAGCTCGTGTCGGCCCTCTTCATACAGCTTTACTGTGACATCTTTAAAGCCGAGTTCTTCGAGTTGTTTGCCGTAGGCCGGCGCCGCCTTGCCCATGTCGCCGACCGGGTCATCCGCGCCACTTGCGATCAGAACAGGTATATCGCGATTCATCTTGTCGAGATTGGCTTTTTGGTAAAGCGTTTTAATGCCTTCAAACATGTCGGCGAATGCGCTGACTGTGAACATGAACTGATTGCGTTCATCAGCAACGTATGCGTCAACGATCGCTTCATCGCGCGTCAACCAGTCACATGTCGTCCGATTGGGTTTGAAAGGCTTGTTATTGCTGCCCAGCGACAGATTGGTCAGGAACTTACTCCGGTAGCGTGGTCCTTTAAAGGCGCGGATCATTTTCACAAACGTCATACCTGTAGAAACGAGTGCGGCAGGCTGCATGCCCGTTCCGGTCAAAATTACAGCCGCGAACTCATCTTCCGGATATGTATGAAGGTATTGCCGCGTGAGAAAGGAACCCATTGAGTGGCCCATCAAAAAATAAGGCAACTGCGGATAACGCTCTTTGAACAGACGTTGCACTGCCCGCATATCCTCCAGGACATGCCGGTTGCCATTTTCGTCCGCGAAATAACCCCAGTTATCTTTTGTTGTTACTGAATTGCCGTGGCCCAGATGGTCGTTGCCAACCACCAAAATGCCTTCGCTCGCCATGGCGCGGGCAAAGCGGTCGTATCGATCGATGAATTCGACCATGCCGTGCGCGATCTGAAGCACTGCCCGTGGCTCATCGCCCGGATCCCAGATCTGTAAATAAAGCTGCGTCTTGCCGTCAGACGACTTAATATATTCTGTTTTCCTCTCCATCGCGGACCTCTTTCTCACCCGCTGTTCCCACAGCGTGCTAGCTGTTACACAACCTCGTCATGTCATTCGGACAAAGCGCGTATGTAAAGCAACGATTCTTTTGCCCCGAAACCCTGTGTCCATTGTCACAGGAAAATTGAAGAGCGTCAAGAATAATCCAATAACGCCTGACGCGCCGCCTCCCGTCGGCAAGCCGCCTCACGCAACACTTCGAGAACACCGGCCCTCGTCACCGGCTCCATCACCGCGCGGCGAAAATGAGTGGAGTCGGGAAATCCGCGCAGGTAAAAGGCAAATTGCGAGCGCATCTCCCGAACAGCGATCTCTTCGCCCAGCAGCTCGACCGTCGCGTCAAAATGTTCGACCATCGTGGCCAACCATTTATTTGTCGCTACATGAATGAGTAGTCTGTGCTCGGGGGTCATCGCCGGTTGCCCTGCGTGGTCTTGTCGCAGTATTTGAAATATAAACGGGTTGCCGCGTGCCGCGCGCCCTACTTGAAACCCGTCACATCCCGTCGTTTCTCTCATTCTCTCAAGATCTCCCGGCTCATGAAGGTCGCCGTTTCCTATGACTGGAATCGAAACCGTCTCCCGAACACGCCGTATCACACTCCAGTCAGCGTCGCCGCTATAAAACTGATCAAGCGTTCTTGCGTGAACTGTCACAGCGGCGGCGCCTGCCTGCTCGGCCGTCTTTGCGATATCGGGCGCGTTGACGGCGTCAGACGATACACCCGACCTGATTTTGACTGTGATCGGGATCCCGAAAGGTTGAGCTGTCTCAACGGCGGCACCAACAATCCTTTTCACCAGTTCCAGATCTCGCATCAGGGCGCAGCCCCCGCCATCCCGTGTTACTTTGGGAGCGGGGCAACCCATGTTGAGATCAATGAATGACACCGCTCTGTATAAAGGATCCATAAGTAACCGACGGATCGCGAACGCAAAATCCTCCGGATGACTTCCGAAAAGCTGAATGCCCCACGGCTTGTCCCCACCTGTGGATTGCAGATAGCGCGCTGAACGGCGAAGCGTTGGATCATGGAGGATGCCTCTCGCGGAGACAAG
>LFTF01000089.1 GCA_001512945.1 Clostridiales bacterium DTU023
ATGATATTGAACATGAGCTTAGTGCAAAGTATGACTGTGCACATGGCGCAGGTCTGGCTGTGGTAATGCCAGCCGTCTTTAGCTATTACCTCAAACATAATGTGAACCGTTTTGCTCAGGTCGCGACGAGAGTATGGGGATGCCAGATGGATTTTGCCAACCCTGAAAACACTGCAAAAGAAGGTATTGAAGCGCTGCGTAGGTTCTTTATTTCTATTGGCATGCCGAAGAATTTTGCAGAAATTGATGCTAAAGAAGAAGATATCGAAGAGCTTGCCCACCTTGCTTGTTATGGAGATGGCAGAACCGGCACTATTGGCGGCTTAGTGCCTTTAAATCAAAAAGACGTGGAGAACATCTATCGGCTTATGTTGTAAATGAAACGACGAAAATAAGAATTTTGAGCTGGAATAACTTAGGAAATCTGAAGGGAATATCCTTTTTTCTGGCAGCATCATTCGTCACTATTACACGGGAGGGTGGCTATTCGCTGGTACGGAGCCACCCTTCAGCCCGTAATGGCCGATTGAAATGCAGCATATATTTTGCCCTTTGAAGATTTACTTTCCATCTTTTCTTAATGTAGCCATACCATCACGAAGTTTGCGTAGATGCAGCAAACATCGCGCAAAAGTAGACCGTGATATATGAATGTACGTCGCATAACACAACGTAGAAAACATCCATAAGTTATCGTATGTCGTCCCTCTATTAGCTAGAATATTACTCCAAATGTAAGCTAAGCTGACTATTTTCATGAAAAAATGACTTTTATAAAGCCGGCCGCCGCAGGGCTTTACCGATCGAATGAAAGGCCTATTTCACAATGCTTTTTCCCTCATTCTTCGTGCATTCTTCGTGAGCCTCTTTTTTTGACTGCACCTAGAGTAAAACATGGACAATGAAAAACCGCTGTAGCGCAGTGTTAACCACGTTCTTTATTTTGGTAGAGATGAATTGGATCCGGAACAAACAATTGATGAGTTCGTGATGGAACTTCTGGCTGATTGTTTACCGTGGTTGCGAGAGAATCACTGGCCCAAATGTAGGCTAAAAGGAGATCCCAGCATCTATTAATAATTTCAAAATACACTTGAGCGAAAAGCGATGAATAAACAAGTCGTAATAAGGCTCAAATCGTGAGCAATAGATGTTACTGCTAACGTAAATTGTCAGTAAATAGCCGAGCCTCTTTGTCCATGAGCTGCCGATGTTGTTGTCCACTCCGGCAGGTTTCTTCCGTCGGCGCGTCGTGTCACTACCGGTGCTTAAATTTCCTGCTCAATCACGAATCGAACGTCGCGGCCGGACAGAACGCCCTTTTCGCGTTGCGCACCAAAGATCAGAGCATGCGTACAGATTTTGTTAATCATTCTCAGGCAGCCTATGGAAAACTGAAAGATTTCACTGAGTGCGTCATCGGCAAAGATCGGCGACGGTGCCCCGGCATCAGCGACTTGTTGTTTCACATAGCGGCAGGTGTCGGCTTCGTCGAGATAGCGGGTATAGCAGCGCATATTCACCCGCTGAGCGATGGCCCGGAAGGTCTGTCGCTGCAGTTTGTCATTCAGTTCCGGCTGTCCGGACAAGATGAGAGCCAGTGGGCTCTCCGAATCAATATTGAAGTTTAGAAGGAAACGTAGTTCCTCCAGCATTTCTCTGTCGAGCAGATGGGCTTCGTCGACAATAATCACAGGATGGATCTTCTGTGCCTGGACCATGTGCGCAATCTCTCGGTGTAAGAGTCGTTTGCTGTCACCGCGATAGAAAGCGCCGTCGACGCCGAGCTGACGCAGAATACCGTTATAGAAATGACGCGGCGTGAGCTTCGAATCGGCCAGATACAAACAGCGATAGCGAAACGGATCCAGCTGACGCATCAATTTGCGGATCAGGGTGGATTTGCCGCTGCCGCATTCGCCGGTCAGAAGCATAAACCACTGTCGTTCAATAGCATACTGCAGGCGTGCCAGCATCTCGTCGTGACGATCATTTAAGAAGAGATGGTCGACCGGGATAGCCCGGTCGAACGGGGTGTGCGTGAAATGGTAGAAGGCGTTGAATGAGGAGGATACTTTAGTCGATGTCTTTGAATCGAGTGGCACCGGTACGGTCATAGTCATTTTCCTTTCTTTGTCTGGCGGCCGCCAGGATACGTGAACCGTCCGCATCGACAAACGGCGTCGGCGTCCGTCTTTCGGTCGTGTGTTCGCCGATACGAAGTTCATGGATCACTTTCGGTTCCATGTGCGGATATTCCACCACCAAATCCATCGGATTATCACTGGCATAGGACACGTCGACCTTGAAGCCGATATATTCCGGACCGGCTTCCCATTTCTTACCGCCAAAAGACAGACACCCGGTCTTGTCGACCAGTCGGGATTCCGTCGTGCGAAAGGCCCGGTTCAATTCGTCCGCGGACAAAAAGCGCTGGATCTTTTTGTTCTCGCGAAATGCCTGACGCGGTGTTTTTTTGTCCAGCGCGCTGTGCGGTACCTCGTAGTAGAAGCTTTCCATCCAGCAGTCGAGGTCATGCTGGACCTGTTCAACAGAGGACGGGTGTTCTAGTTTCTCTTCGGCAACAAATTTGTCGAGTGTTTTGTTGAAAGCCTCGATTTTTCCCTTGCTTTCGGGCGAGTATGGACGCGATCGACTAAGGGAAATCGCAAGCTTCGTGCAGGTCTGTTTGAGCTGCCGTCCGATATAAACCCGGCCGTTGTCGGTGAACAGACGGTCCGGGATCCCGTAGGTCTCCATGGCGTGCCGAAAGCAATCCAGGACACAGTGGACATCCTGACGGTCATAGACACGAATGCCCGTGACCATGCGGGTGGCATCATCGATAAAGGCGGAGACGTACAGTTGACGGGCTGGGCCTTTCGCGGTGGCGGGGAGCACCAGGAGATATTTAATGTCCGCCTGCCAGAGATCATTTCTGCCGGTGCGTTCAAACCGTCGGGCGGCGCCCACACCCGTGCCGCGATACATCGCCAATTGACACGTACCGTATCCCCGCCGGTAGAGCTGGTCCTGAAGCGTCGAGCGCTTCACGGAGCCGACGTCGATATATCCCTCATATTCGAGCAGGCGGATAATATCGGCGACGCTACGTTCTGGAACCTCCCGGCGCAAGGTGACAGCCATATCGACCACCGATTCCGGAATCACACGAAGTGCCGACAGATCCCGCTCGGCCGGAAGGAGTCCCTCAAACCCGTTTTCTGCATAGGCAGCGAGCCAGCGCCGCAAGGTACGCTCGGAGACGCCGCTCTCTTCGCTGACGGCTTTCAACTTTTGGGTACGCCAAGCAAGATCCGGCGTCCCCGTAAGGAGCGGGGCGAGGATCTGAGCACGTGCATAGGCGGTGGCTTCTCGCGATTTGTTCTTGGTCATGGCACAAAACCTGCTTTCTTCTTGTGTTGTGCCAACATACAAGACCTTTAGCCTGGACAGAAGGCCCGAACGGGTGCAGGGGGCCAGTGGCCCCCTCTGACGATGAGCGTGACCATATCGCCCAGGTCATAGAACAAGCGCGGGGGAAGTCGCAGTCGTGTCGAGATCCACATGTGGACCATGTTGAAGTACTGCCGAAAATAGCGAGTCCAGGCGCGCATCTTGCGGTGGGTTCGCTCGTCTGTCGGGATATCCGGTGTCCGAACACCGGCTACGACTTCGAACGTCTCCCGCGTATAGCGCTTGTACGGAATGAGTACATCCGGTAGTTCCGTATGGAGCTTGCCGCAGCTTTTCTCCTGACAGCGCAAACGACGCAGATTGTAGACCAATCGATGTCCCTCAGAATCTCGGACATAGCGTTTACGTCGATCCCGATACTTCAACTTTCCGCCACAAATGGGACAGAAAGACTCCGCTTCCCCCGTCACTAAAAACACGAATCACTTGATTCAACGATAGAGCATGGTAGAATAATCATATTCTTTTGGGGTGAGCTCCGGGGTTGCCGCGAAACAACTTTTTCCCGGGGCTCTTCCTTTCTCAAGATTTTCTCGATCACAAGAATATGGACACCATAACCGTCTACTCACGGACAGGCAACTCCGTCAGCAGCTGGACATTCAAAGCTGGCATTAACATAAATAATCGTAGGTAATGGTTTCATTGAGATGAGTAGTTATCGTTTGTTCCACTGAATTGATCGAAACAACTTTTGTACTTAGTCGTAAATCAATATTATTTTCGCTATAGAACTCCCTTTTTTTCAAAAGAGGGGGCTCCATATCAGCCAAATCCAGCATCCATTCTTTTGAAAGTGGATAGGTGTTGTAAGGATAGACATCTTTTTTGTCAATGATGGTGATGTCACCATCAAAGTTTTTCTTTACCAATTCATCCATAACATAAAACCCTGCTATGGATGCACCAATTATTACGACCTTACGTTTCATTTGTGTTTGCAGGGATGCTCTCACCTTAGTAGTGATAAACGAGGTGAGAAATTGTGATTTTTTACCCTGCACTCCTTTCTCTTATGTGTGATTTTTAAATGTGAACAGTCTTTATCTTTTGCAGCTTACAGTCTTAAATTTGATCAAGAATAATACACACCTGACTGTGAGCAACGCAACGCTCGCCTTGTGGCTTTACAGAAGGCACAATACGTCCCTTCACACGTTCACCTTTTCAAACGATTTGACGCTTAGGTCAGTCAGCTCCCTTGCCAAGCCCTCTCATCTGCAGCTGCCGAGCATACGCACACGTTGATTTTTTTCTTTTGAGTTGTAAATAGAGAATAACGGAAGCAAGAGGAGATTTTAGTGCGTAAGGTACATGTAAGTAGGCAAATCTTGCTATGTGAAGTCTATTTTGTATTCCACTGTATGTGAGCCGCATAAATTCAAATTTAAAGGCATAGGTCGCATACAATAATTACAATTGCCATGTCAGGCTTCTCGCGTTTTAATAATGATGCACGATTTTGATTTAACAGCATGAAGCTGGTATAACTGAGACAATTGTTGAGCAGTATTTAGAAGGAGTTTTACCTAACTAAGCCTTTATGGAAGATTCAAAGAGCTTTATCTACTGGAAACGCGCGTGGCAAAAATGGCTTACTTTGGCAGCTGGAGTTTTGCAGGTTATAAGTTTGTGGTTGAACATGCAAAAATATAGAGAAATTGCCAAGGTTAAGGATCTAATATTCAGCTCGGCTGCGTGGACAGACTACGCACTGCAACAAACATTTTTATGTACCTTTAACGGTTTTTCTGCGGCCTTTTTCTTTGGAATTTTCTTCGTTGGAATTCTTGCACANNTTCTTGCACGAAGTCAAAAGGCAGCTCGCATCTCCGAAGGTTTAATTGTGCTGATCTTAACCTTTCTCTGGGGAGGTATTGGCTTCATACTTCCGATAAGGTCGCAAATCGGCATAACCATCTTGTGGGTGGGGCTTTTACTTTCATTATTTGTGGGCAGTATGTATGCTCTTTGGAAAATCAAACATAACGAATAAATATCATGGGAGCTTTTTCCAGCATAGCTTGAAATATAGTAATAAGGCTTTCTTCAGCGGAGATGGGTCGGATGCCTAACCAGTCTTTATAATACTGAAGTTCATATCAATAGAAAATGGGTACATGCAATGAAATTTAAGAGTACACGCGGGCAATCACCGCATTTATCAGCCGAAGCCGTGATTTTACGCGGCATCGCTCCGGACGGTGGTCTTTACATACCGGAGTTTTTCCCTCAGCTGCCGGATCTCAATTCGTTGAAAGCACTTTCGTATTCGGCGCTGGCAGCACGGGTGCTCTCTCCATTTTTTTCACATATCAAGAGTGAAGATCTGGAGGCGGCAGCGCGCCGTGCGTACGCGCGTTTTCCTATCGATCCACCAGTAAAGATTACCAGGAGCAAGGGACAACGCATGCTGGAGTTATTCCACGGGCCGACCTTGGC
>LFTF01000011.1:0-738 GCA_001512945.1 Clostridiales bacterium DTU023
GACGAGGTGCAGGCGCCCTTGCCGCGAACCCATGAGACGACAGGCACGGAGCCAGTCACCGTAGATCTTACGACAACGACCCTTCCCCCAACGACCGTCACCACAACAAAAATAACAACATCGACCGGTACGACATTCCGAACCGTCGACATACGTTATTACGTTTTGTCAGAGGCGGGCCTCAACCTGAGAGAGAGTCCTTCGACAAACGCGCCCGTCAAACAAAAGCTCGAATATGGGCAACCCGTCCGAGTGATTGGCTTGAGTGACGACTGGGCCAAGGTACGGCTCGCGGGATACGAAATCGGCTATGTGTCACGAGCCTATATCAGTCAATATCCCCCTTCTATGTCCACCTTGGCCACCATCACGACCACAAGGGCGCCGGTCACTACGCCGGTCGCTACGACGACACAGGCGCCGATCACGACATCGGTCACTGCAGCAAAACCACCCGTCACGGTTGCACCGGGTTCCGCGTTCACATTTATGTCACCGGGAACAGGATCCAAGCAAGCAGCAGTTCATAATTTTGCTCTTTTGCAGACACATGGCCTGATCAACAAGGCCGGCAGCTCATCGATCAACCGTCATTACGAAACGTTCGCGGACAATGGCGATGGCACCATCACTGTAGACGGTCAAACATTCGCCTATTCACAGAAAATGGGCGCGCGCAGAGCGACCCACTACGATGGGCTTGAATGCTGCATCCAGTCGATGGCGGCGGGAGGCGGC
>LFTF01000011.1:839-1659 GCA_001512945.1 Clostridiales bacterium DTU023
TATGGGATGGCCGTTGTCGGCGACCGGAGCAACTCTTATTTCGACCTTTGTTACGATGCGGGTGAATGCAAGCTCCTAACCCGGACCAACACAGTTTCCGCGATCTACATTATCGCGACGCCTTAGTCGGAGTGGCAGACCCCCCCCTCCTGCTTTTCGCATGACAGCTTCATCCTTACCTACCGGCCACGATCAAGGGCAAAAGCCCTCTCTTTTCGAGCTTCTCAGACGACACGATATCTACCCGTCAACTTGATGACCTTCGCCTCGTCTTCCCAATCTTTGCCTTTTCGCAGGGTGCCTCGTATTGCGAAAACCGCGATTTCCTGACGCGGGAACATGAACGGATTCCTTTCGTGCGAATGGTAGTGTCAAGATAATTGCGCACATTTGTTTCACTTGGTGCTTCCTAAGAACTCAGCCAGCCGCCCCGGTCTCTTCCATCTCATCTTCAAAATTCTGTGCATCAAGGTGTTTCATGTTCAAAGTTGCTACAACGCGACGTACCCGTCATCACTCCTGCAGGAGGTCTTGGCTGTCACCTCAACGCGCTGAAATTTGCTCCACATAATTCCACAGTCACAGTATCCGGCGGCAGCTCTGGCAGCGGCTCTGTTCCTTGCGGGCGGTATCCGCACAATGGAACGCGGCACCTTGAGTGAAGATCGCAATCCTGACGGGAGCGAACACTATGCGTCAATGGATTTGGTTCGCTGTGCCTTGCCGCGGCGCGTATTCACTCTCAGTCAGGTAAAATTTGCGGTCGACCGCATCCACTGGCTGTGGAAAAATAAAGATCTGATCCAAGGATTGAAATTCA
>LFTF01000011.1:1783-4491 GCA_001512945.1 Clostridiales bacterium DTU023
GTGTTGCCTGCCTTGCAATCCGCCAAATGAACGGCTAAACTTCATTCATTGATCGGGTAGGAATTGTATGTAGTGTACATACCGTATGGAGTGGGTAATCATGAAAATCGTTATCGTCGGCGCCGGTAAAGTTGGAGAAGTTCTTTGCCGAGAGCTTTGCTACGAGAATCACGAGATAACACTGATTGAACTAAACGAAAAACGTTTGAACAGCATGATCGGCATGTGCGATATTTCCGGCATCCTTGGGTCGGGCGCCCTCGAAGCTAACCAACGGGAAGCAGGTGTGCATAACTGCGATATTTTCATTGCGGTGATGCCGAACGATGATACCAATCTGATTGCCGCGATAACGGCAAAAATGATCGGCGCCCGCTATGTGATTGCCCGCGTGCGCAGCCCGGAATATTCAAAGCAGATGGCCTTTTTGAGAGAGTCGCTTGGTATTACCGTTATGATTAATCCCGAGCTGGAGGCGGCGCGCGAGATCATGAGCGGTATGCGTTTTCCTGACGCCCTTTCGGTCGAACATTTTGCCCATGGATTAGTCAATATTGTTGAATATATTTTGCCGGAGAATTCGGATCTGGCAAACCAGCAGCTTCGTGATGTGAGGCGCCAGCACGGCGACGTCCTCATTTGCATGATCATGCGGGATGATGACATTATCATCCCGGATGGTTCGACAAAACTGGAAGTCGGTGATCACCTGTTTGTTACCGGCCAGGATGTTGAAATCACGTGTTTCACCTCGTGGAGTAACAATAAGCATCAGCGTATCAAATCGGCGCTGATAATTGGCGGAGGACGAATCACCCGCTACCTGTTGCCACGTTTGGAGGAGCTTCGCATCCGCACCAAAGTGATCGAAGTCGACGAAAAAATCGCTGAACAGCTGGCCGCTGATTTTCCGAAGGTTGTAGTCGTCAACAGTGACGGCACCAACCAGGCGATTCTGCACGAAGAGAGCGTAGAGAATTATGATGCGGTTATTGCGGTAACCGGCATTGATGAAGAGAACATTCTGATCAGTATTTATGCCGCTCATGTCGGCGTAAATAAGACAGTAACCAAGGTCAACCGTACCGATCTGCTGAACGTCCTGAAAAATGCCGGATTGAAAACGATTCTAACGCCTTATCGCATTATTTCCAACCAGATCGTCCGATTTGTTCGCTCCCTGACCAACAGCGAAGGTTCCAATATAGAAGCTTTTTACGGTCTGGCCGACGGAAGGGTGGAGATTTTGCAGTTCCGTGTATCCGAGGGCAATCAGGTCAGCGACATACCGCTGGCTGATCTTAACATCAAGCCCGGATTGCTGATTGCCTGCATTGTGCGCGGTAGGGATATTATCTACCCCAGGGGTGAAAGCTGTATTCATCTGGGAGACGAAATTATCATCGTGACCACACATCCGAGGTTTGATGATGTGAACGATATTTTGCTTAACGGGCGCAGCGCAAAATGAATCGCGGGGTTGTAGCCTATATAGTCGGGCGAATCCTGATCGTAACGGCCGCTTTGATGATCCCTTCCTTGCTGGTGGCATTGCTTTACGGTGAAGGGTGGACCGGCTGTTATCCATTTCTTGTGGCCATTCTGGCGACTGCCCTCGTTGGATTCATGGCATCGTATCGAAAGCCAAAAGACATGAGCTACTATATGCAGGAAGGCTTTGTCATCGTCGCTCTGACATGGATCGCCTTGTCTTTTTTTGGGGCGATACCATTCTATATTAGTGGATGGATACCGAAACTACATGACGCCCTTTTCGAAACGGCCAGCGGATTTTCAACGACCGGNNNNTGGCGCTCTTTCACGCATGCAATCGGGGGTATGGGGATACTGATTTTCGCGCTGGCCGTCATGCCGCGTACAGAGTCGAAAGCAGTCTACGTGATGCGTGCGGAAATGCCCGGTCCCACTTTCGGAAAGCTGCGCAGCAAAGTGCGAAGCACGGCGCGTATCCTTTATTTAATTTATATTGGCATGATGTTGCTGCTTGTTGTGTTGCTGTTAGCGGGCGGCATGCCTCTTTTTGATGCGTTTATCCACTCTTTTGGCGCAGCCGGTACAGGGGGATTCAGTTCGAAAGGAGCCTCTATCGCAGCTTATAACAGCGCCTATATTGAGATTGTTCTCGGGTTTGCTATGCTCGCATTTGGCACTAATTTCGGTCTTTATTATTTAATCATCAGCAACCGGGCCAAGGAAGCGGCAAAAAGCGAGGAGCTGCGCTGGTACATCGCCATCGTGGTCATGGCCATCGCCGCGATCAGCCTCAATCTTTTCAGTTTGTATGATAACCACGGGACTATGCTGCGCGATGTATTTTTCACTGTCTCTTCCATCACGACCACGACCGGTTATTCTACCGTGGATTTTACCTACTGGCCGTTGTTTTCGCGCCTCATTTTGCTTTTGCTGATGTTTGTCGGCAGTATGGCGGGCTCTACGGGCGGCGGTATCAAGGTGAGCCGCATTTCGCTCTATGTAAAAATGTTCATTCAGGAAATACGCCGCAGCATCAACCCAAATCGCAGCCTGCCTCTCCGTTTCGAAGGAAAACAGCTCTCAAAACCTCTGCTTCGGCAGATTTCCAACTATCTGATTATCTATACAGCTGTTTTTGCAGCGATCACACTTGTTGTCGCCATCGATGTCGACAATTTTGAGTCGTCGTTTAGTGCGGTCGCGGCCACATT
>LFTF01000096.1:0-1001 GCA_001512945.1 Clostridiales bacterium DTU023
TGGAAACTTGCAAGCCGGGGCATTAAAGATATCGTTCTCCTGGAAAAAGATACGTTGGGCAACGGGTCAACGGGTCGATGCGGCGCCGGCATCCGCATGCAGTGGGGAGTGAAACGCAACTGCCAGCTGGCCCAATTTTCAATTCATTTTTTCGAGCAAGCCAATCAAATACTCGGATACGATCGCGATATCGAATTTGAGCAATCAGGGTATCTGATCGTCGCCGCCAATGAACGTGAAGCGGTTCAATTCAAAAAGAATGTTGAACTGCAGAATAGTTTGGGCATTGATTCGCGCTATCTATCACCCACTGAGGCTCAAGAGATCGTCCCCTTCATCGACACATCCCAGTTCGTAGCGGCCACATTCTGTGACAAGGACGGACATCTAAACCCATTCCACACAACCGAAGCCTACGCACTGGCGGCCGAGCGACTTGGCGTCACAGTTCTCAAGCACACTGAGTTGATCGATATCGAAGTTGAGAACGGACGGATCACAGCCGTTGACACAACGGCGGGACGCATTGCGACCCCGATTGTCGTCAACGCGGCGGGAGGCTGGTCAAAACAGATCGGCGCCATGGCGGGCATTGACATCCCCCTCTATGTCCAGCGTCACCAGATACTCGTGACAGAGCCCCTGGAGCCGATTCTACGACCCATGGTCATGGGGTTCGACTACAACATTTACATCCAGCAAGTACCTCATGGTTCGATCATCATGGGGCGCAGCGATGAAACAGAGCCGTTTGATTTGCGTACTACCTCCGGCTGGAAATTCCTGGAGGAGATGACACGCACTTGCGGAACACTCCTCCCCTACCTTCGCTCAGCCAAGGTAGTGCGCCAGTGGGCGGGGCATTACTGTATGACAGAGGACGCTCAACCGATCTACGGGCCGGTTCCCGGTGTTGAGGGTTTCTACCTTGCCTGCGGTTTCAGCGGTCACGGCTTTATGCTCGCGCCGGCAACGGCACAAATGATCACTGAAATGATTCT
>LFTF01000096.1:1056-3759 GCA_001512945.1 Clostridiales bacterium DTU023
TGATCTTACTCGTTGTTTACCGTCTGCCCGTCGAACCGAAACCGCCACCTCGATCGCTCCCGATCGTTGTAACGTCATCAATCAAGACAAGGTCAGGCAATTCAATCCTCGCAAAGATGAGCTGTGCGATCCGCTCACCCGCCTTGATAAAAATCGTACCCAGTGGGTAATTGTCTTTGTCCAGATAGATAGTCGTGTCAGGAAGTCCAAAAGGGAGCACAATATCCTGCTTGAGTCTCAAGTATTCGCCTGCCCGGACAGATCGGTACATGTGGTTAAACGTTTCGAGCAACTCAGGGCGACGCAAGAGATATGCTAGCGGATCAGTCAGGGACACAGTGTTTTCGCAGATAACCGAGACAATACCCCGGTAGTCGGCATCGATCGTTCCAGGACTATTAGCCACTCGCAACTGTGTTCTAAGCGAGATACCACTTCGTGGGCGGACCTGCGCCTCATAGCCCGGTGGGATTGCGAGGCGCACGCCGGTTGAAACGAGTTGTGTTTGACCCGGTAAAATTGCGACATCGTGAAGGGCGAACAGATCGTAGCCAGCCGCATCGTCTGAAGC
Organism: Clostridiales bacterium DTU023; assembly: GCA_001512945.1. Taxonomy (GTDB): domain Bacteria; phylum Bacillota; class Clostridia; order Saccharofermentanales; family DTU023; genus UBA4923. The sequence goes on from LFTF01000096.1 coordinate 1,628, forward strand.
GCGTTCAGGAGCTTTGGCTCCTGGTTCGAGAGCTAAGTAAACGTCAGACATCGCTATCTGTTTGTTCTACCGAAGATAAAACCGAATCCTCATCGGTCGGTTGCACATCTTGCGGCTCATTAACCAGCGCGTCTTCAATCGTCAATTGGTAGTCGCCCATCTCCGTTCTTCTGCTCCGTCGATAGCGTCGGGTCGATTGGTCATCTTCATCGCCTCCGGACAGTCGGTCAGCAAGTTTCATCTCATAAATATCACAGAGATTTTGGTAGTAGAGAAGTTCTTTTTTGAGTTGCCAGAACTGTTCGCGAAGCCTAATTAGTTCGGCCCTAATCTCCTCATTTGTCTGTTTGGCAAAATCACGCTCCGAAAGCGTAATTTGCAACTTATCGTGTGATTCTTCCATCATGCCGACAGCATTGACGAGTGCAAGAACTGCCAGCGATACTTGATTGAGGTTGGGTTGTCGTTTGGCGATTTTAGCCATCATAGCATCTGCCGTTACAGCAATATCGCGCATCTTTTGGGGATCATCGGACGTCGTTAGCTGATAGGTCATCTTGCCGATTCGGGCGTTGATATGTTGTATAGGCTCACTCACTGTCTGACCACCCCCCCTGCTCTTCATTCTACTGAATTCGTTTTGTTCTGACAAACAGGGCACACGGCCAGATAAAGAGCGGCTAGTTGGACCGGCGAGAGCTGTTCAGCTCTCACATCAGAGGAAAGATTATGCTCCTCGATAAATATATCATAGGTAACTTTGGGCAAACTGCTGTCTGTCCATGCCCCTGATAATGTCAATGCATTTGGCAGGGTTTTTCGCCTGTATTGCATGAGCCCCACAAGGAAGCGATGAAATGCCCTGTCTGACGCCACAGCTCGCTCCGACGCATTGCTGCCCGGATTGAGTGAGAGCAACGCCGATGTCACGTTAGGTTTCGGAAAGAATGCAGTGCGCGAAACTGTTCGCTCGAGCTTCCACGTCCCAAAAAGATTTGTCGCTATGGCAAGCGTCCCATATTTTTTTGTTCCCGGTTGGGCAAGGAGCCTCTCCGTTACACCCTGTTCCACCATAAAGAGTGCTTGGGACAAGTCCGGCAAGCGGTTGAGTGTCATGAGGATTAGCTCAGTGGTGAGGTAGTAAGGAAGGTTCCCGAAGACGATCAGGCGACCATTGTTGGAGTTGGTGAAACTCTCGTAATCTACGTCAAGCGCATCCTCATAAACAATACTAGGCGGAGTTTTCATCGGTGCAAAAAGTTCTTGATGCAACGGTTTGAATTTGGGATCGATCTCGATGGCAACGACCTTGCCCGCCACTTCCGCCAATCGCTTGGTCAGTGTGCCGGGGCCGGCCCCAAGTTCTACAACCAAATCACAAGTTTGAAGATCTAGCAGAGTTAAGATGCTTTGGAACACACGCTCCTCGTCCAAGAACACTTGTCCAAGAAACTTTGACGGAAAAATATCGTGTCGCTTGAGAAGACTAAAAAGAGAGGATTCTTGCCCTTTATCATTTTTGGGAATTGAGGATGAAGATGTCATGCGATGTGGACGTGCGATATCCGCAGCCCCAACTAAGGCGTCGCGATAATGTAGATCGCTGATACGCTATTGTTCCGTGTCAAAAGCCTGCACTCACCGGCATCGTAACAGAGGTCAAAATAGGTGTTACTTCGGTCGCCCACGACGGCTATGCCGTAACCGCGAACAAATACGACTGTACCGCGAGGATAAAGATCGACCTCAGATTCAGGAACAGCGATGATCCCTCGCTGGGCGGTAAGACCAGACGCTGTACCATGATTGGTCGGCGTAGTATGTCCGAGCCAACATTTGCCGCCTCCTGCCTTCATTGATTGGATACAGACCTCAAGTCCGTCATAGTGAGTGGCCCTGCGACTGCCCATTGCTTTCGAATACACGAATGTCACACCATCCACTGTGATGGTGCCATCGCCATTGTCTTTGAATGATTCGTAATGGCGGTTGATAGAAGAGCTGCCTGCCTTGTTAATCAATCCATATTTTTGCAAAATAGCGAAATTATCTACTGCTGTCCGGTTGGATCCCGTTCCTGCCGGTATAAAAACTATCGGGGAATCCGGTTGAACCGTGACGGGTGGCGTTGT
>LFTF01000096.1:3816-6980 GCA_001512945.1 Clostridiales bacterium DTU023
GTCGCTCAAACCAATCACTCGGATAGGTTGCCCATACTCGAGTTTTTGTTTGACCAGCGCTTTTGTCGATGGACTCTCTCTAAGGTTGAGTCCTGTATCCGACAGAACATAATAGCGAATGTCAACGGTCTTAAAAGTCGTTCCTGTCGACGTGGATATAGTTGTTGTGGTCGTTGTAGTAGGGACAGTGATCGTCATCGGAGTTGTCGTGAATGGGTCAGTTACTGCCGGCGCATAAAATTCCGGTACAGGCTCCTGAACTTCATCCGGAGGAATTGTCAGCTCAATATCAGGTTGGTGTCTGTCGATCAGACCTTGCAACTCGTGGACGTCTTCTTCCAAATCTTTTCGAGGTTCTGTGAGCTCTCCGGCTGGCGCATCGATGACGCTGCCATCAACACTTGAACTTTTAATCAGGCGGAAAGTCAGCGAAACAAAAACGGCCGCAATTAAAACCAATGCGGTCGTAATCAGTATTGTATCGATTTTGCGTTTTCTTCGCATACATCCTCTTCTTGCATAACAAACGGAAGCGAATGCGCTCCTTGGTAATCATTTTACGATTTTTTGCACGTATATGCAAATTCAAGGGAAAAATGCGTCCTGATCTTAAAAATTTTGATTTTTGCATTGTAATAGTCATCGTGTTTTCAAATAAAAGAGCGCTTACTAAGCGGTCTTTTCATGATTGTATTGTTCATAAAAAACAGATTTTAACTTTAAACTTACGTTCACACAACGCGTTCCTCTGAGACGATTCCCAGAATTTGCTTGCCCATACCCGTAGCGATTTCCAGATCTCGCACGGCTTTGCGGGTTGTTGTTTTACGCGGACGCACGATGACCACGGCGGCGTCAGCCAACTGTAGCGCTTTAACGCCAATCTCCGTTGACGCGCACAAGTGAGAATCGTGAGCAAGGCCACTGTGATCGAAGCCGCCGTTGCATCAATTTCTTGTTGCAATTCTTCCCGTTTAATCGAAATATCCGGATTCTTTACCGTCTGGAATTGGAGCTTTAATATTTCTACCTCATAGAAGTAGTCGATGTCTAACTTACTCCTGATCTCATATAAGAAAAAACTCTGGGCAGCCTGTGACAATACTCTGACCAGATCATGATCTGGAACTGTTATCTCAACGTAAAGGGTGTTATCCGAAACAAGCCTGGATTCAACCAGCTCCTCCAACCACTTAGCGCCGATCCGCTCTCCATGTGTTATGCCCAGATAATTCTCGAGATAACTTAAGTAAACACTGCCTTTCGCAAATCTTAAATAATCGAGTGCCAGAAATAACGTCTTTGCTCCAACCATGGCAAAAATGATAATCCGCGCCAGGAGCTAAGGGCGATGTAAATCAGGTCTGTGATTTTTAAAGAGTGTTCAGGACTAGTCATGTAAAAATTCCTCTATTATTTATTTTATTGCATTTCTTTATATCAAACTGAGAGCTTTGAATGCCATTGTCGAGATCAGACGATTATCTGCCGCATCAATAGTTGAATTGCGCCAGCTTTTTAGAGGCCGAGAATCCGCATGAAGTTGAAAATTTAAAAGTTTTAGCACAATGAAAAAGCAATCGTTAGCGGCCCGATCTCCCATTCAGTTTTTCTCATTTGCTCGTCAAACGGTTGATCATCTATCTGCACGCACACTGTAGCTAAGGATCCTCGTTTGGTTCGCACTCTGTGATAAAATAATTCTGATGACTTATGGAATTCTATACGGAAAGTTTGGCTGGCCATGAATGATCAAGATATGGAAACTAAAAAATCGGATGAGCGGGTAAACCATATGCGCGCGCCTAGCATGCGCTCTCATACGAGTGGTGATGCGGATCTCCATACAACAGATCCCTTACAACAGAAGCCGTCAAGAAACGCAATCCGTGAGATCTCTTTGGAATTAGATTCACCTGGAGATACAGAATCTGTATCGGGAGAATCAGAGTTGCGTAATCGTGAAGGTGTGTCTCTAGATCAAGAAACAGATGTACGCTTATCGCAAATGGGGAATCACAAAGGTAAGAAGCGCGATGCAGAGAAAAAGAGCCGTGTTCTTTCAAGTTTTTTGCTTGTCCTCGCCTTTGCGTGTCTTGCCCTAGGCATCTATCTCCTTGTCAAACCCGCGATTGTCCACAAAAACCAGGACAAGATTGCCGACAATCTGTTGGAGCAGTTAAATCAACTGGCTCCCAGCAGCACAGAAGAAGTCTCCATCGAAGTCAACGTCGATGACATAAATTTACCCGGAAGCTACAGCGATGAGTACGATTACATTCTGCCACCAGGCGTAACTATAGGCGAAACAGTGGATGTAAAACCCACTGTGAATACACCTAAACCCGGGACAATTATTACGATCCGGTCGGATTCAATCATGAGGATCTCTAAGATCAATCTTGAGATCGCAGTCGCTCCAGACATCAACGCCTCTTCTCTTTGGGTTTTGCCTGGCCACTACCCTTCCAGCGTACAACCGGGAGAAGTCGGTATCAACGCCTACTTTGGTCACCGCATGTACGGCAAAGGACGGCATTTCAACCGCCTCGATGAAGTGACACCGGGAGACACAATTAAAATTCAGCGTAAAGGCATGCTCTATACATACGTCGTGGACTCGTCCGATATTATTGAGCCTTCAGAGCTCGGAAGATTCATCTATGAACGTACCGATGAGCCACGGATTGTTCTCGTTACTTGTCACCCTAAACAGATGACAGGCGTGCCAAAATATAGAATTGTTGTTCGCGGTCACCTGGAGAGCGCTCAACCTATCGGCTAATTGAGTTCATAAAAAACGCTTCGCCCGTTAAGTGCGAAGCGTTTTTATTTACCCATCTTTGTGATTGTCAACTGATGCCGTAAAGCTCGTCGAGCGAAATATCGTTCAAGATAGCGAGCACAATGGCTGCTTCCTCACGTGACAACGTTACGCCCTTCCCCATCTTGGCGTGGTCCGGAGCCCAGTCACGTATATCAAGTTTGGGATCGTTTCCGTTCCAACTGACAAAGTTCAACTCACGGTTCCATCCTGTTTTCGGTGTACTGGAAAGCACCGCGATTTCTTTTATGATTTCAAATTTAAATTCTGCCATATCATTTCTCCTTTTTTCTATTATAGACAATCGGTCTTTACCGATGATTACCCTTTGTTATTCATT
>LFTF01000095.1 GCA_001512945.1 Clostridiales bacterium DTU023
GCCTGATTGGTTGTGATTGTTTTGAGCCGCGACTGATCAGCTTTTATGGCTGAACTTTCCGTTTACACAAAAAGTCAAGCGTAACGCTTGACTTTTCATTTTGTTCTTTTTTAAACGATCTATTTAGCTGTCTCGCGGAGCGTCAAGAAGACCTTGACGGATTGCCTTTGTTGGGCAGACTTCCACACATTGCCCGCAATGAATGCAGATTTCTTGATCGATGACAGCGAGGTTATCCTCAATCTTGATCGCGTTGACCGGACATATGCGAACACAGCGACCGCAAGCGATACAGCCCACCTTACACGCTTTTATAACGACTTTAGCGGGCCAATGATTTGAACATGTGACATTGGTCGCGAGCTCGTGTTTTGGGATCATGCGGATCAGGTCCTTAGGGCAAGCTTCGACACATTTTCCGCAGGCGACACAGTTGTTGTGATTGACTTTTGCGATACCATCTTCTAGGTATAAAGCATTGAATTCACATGCTTCGACGCAATCACCGAAACCGAGACAGCCGAACGT
>LFTF01000117.1 GCA_001512945.1 Clostridiales bacterium DTU023
AATCTTGCCCGTGATTATCGGAGAAAAATAAAGTTTACAGAAAATCTCGATGAACATATACTTTTTCTTGCTGTAGATGATGAAAACATCCGAGCCATTGAATCCGAAAGCACCTATTTTAGCGCGGTATCGGGGTTATCTGAAATCGATAGAAATATTGTGGGTTTGAAGCTAATGGGCGGATTAAAACACCGTGAAATCGCTGAAATCCTAGAAAAACCCGAAGGCACCATCCGTTGGCGTTATATGCGAGCCATCCATTCACTCAGGATCATTTTGGGATCTGTTGCGGTGGCGGTCATGTCCTGGGTGGCACTGTTGACAATGCCCCCTCGTGCTATGGTACCTTCGGAGCGTGTCTCACAGGCAACGTTCTTATTCATTGTTTTATACGCCCTTATCACGTTGTCGCTTGGTAGCGCTCTATATCTGTCAATCGGATCAATAAGACGAAAATCCAAAATACTATAAATTAAGCCAACAAAAGAACCCCTCGGCTACGTCCCATTAGTAGAGGCACGAATGACGTGCAAAGGGGGTTGTTATGGGTATCAAAAAGAGTGCTACAAAATACCTGCTGATAATGCTCGCAGGCCTTATTTTTTGCCTGAGCATTTGCTTGGCTAAACCATCTTTTGTCAAAGCTGGTAATGATAATGATGCACCGCTGACGACAAAAGAAATTGAGGAAGCTGTTCGAAAATATTTCCCCATGCTATTTGAAGCTGTCAAGGAGGCGCCTGCAACATACCAAATTGAAAAAGATGATTTAATCGACAATAAGCTTCTTGCGCCGATTAGAGTGATTACGCCCATGTATTCACTGGAGCAATTACTTAACGGCATGGAAATACATGTCTTACATATTCCCGTAGTCAACGCGCAGGGGGACATTAAGCTTATCTTCAGCGTAATCAAAACAGATGGTTCAATCAACTGTTCCTTAGGCCCAGATTTCGCTAATGCGCTTAATCAATTGAAAGAAGAAGGCGTGGATAGAGCGGTTGTCTTGCAAGATAAAAATGGTATACAAATCTTAGATCAGCATGACACGAAAATTTCAGATTGCATAGGAACCGAGAGCATAACAAGATATGAGCAGGAACGCTTTCTACGAGGTCCGTATATCTCACTTGATTTGTTTCAAGTGGATGAGCATTTAACAGAAATTGCACGGGATTCTTTACGCGAAATAGAGGTGGTTCCGACTAATCAAAGTGGAACCGTTACAAAACAATCAAGAATGGCAACGAATCAGCAAGCAACTGACTCTTCGGGATATTCTCTCCGCGTATCTTCTCCAATTAAAGGCCGTCAAACAACGGCGTATCCGCTCAATAAGTACCTTAACAGTTATCCTATCGTTCACCAAAGAGTCGATGGGATTCAAAGAGGCCTGTGTTGGGCCGCCACAGTCGCTTCGATGGTTCGATTCGAAAAACCTACACACTACGGGAATCTTACAGCAAAACAGGTCGCCGATTATATGGGAATCGGCTACGATGCAGGTGGCACAAACACCCAAGCAAGAAATGCGTTGTCTCACTACTTAGGTAGCCCTTATTTGCCCACAATCATGGGCGTTCTTTCAAGTAATGAAATTCGCATTGTTATCAATAATATTGATCCGGCGTACCTGCAATGCAGACGGAAGGCAGGTTTTTGGCCATGGAGTTACGATTATCACGCAACAGCAATGACTGGATACGATTTTCGTCTTGGGTTGACTGTACAAATCATGGATCCTGCATATGAATGTTTTAAGAGTTGCACAAGCGATGGTGAGAGCTGGACGTTCGCGTTTGCCGATACGCGATTTACATGGCAACGAACAATTTGCTTGTTATATAGGGCATAAACGATGCGTACTAGACCACGATTCAAAGATTATATACGGGGAGTCGTCATATTTTTGCTAACGGTGAGCCTTGCGATTATATTTTTTATCCTAGGCCTAATGAACAAGGTATATCCTATCTTTTCTGATTTCCCCGAAGGTGACGATGTTCTAATTGAATACCAATATACCGATTACATGGGCTTTCATCATTCAGGCACAATTATTGATCAGCTCATAATCCAAGACCTTCGTGCCGTCTTGAAACGTATCGAGGAAGATAATCCGAAACAGATTCGAATGTCAGAAGAAACAACTGGAGCCATCACTTTCTTTTTCGTCGTAAGGAACGAGAATGGAAGACTAGGTTATTCAATGAAAGGTGATGTTCTCGCAGTTGGGAAAGGAGGAAAATTGCTTAAATTTTATACGATGTATCAACTTAATCAGAGCCATGCTGAAGAATTAATTTCATATTTAAGGATGATATTTGATTAAGCAGATGGATTATTTAG
>LFTF01000035.1:0-232 GCA_001512945.1 Clostridiales bacterium DTU023
GAACTGCGCGGACGCCACGATGAGCTGGACAAGGATCTCACCTATCTCACGTTCTGCGCCGTGGGCCTCCGAGGCTATGTCGCCGAGCGGATGCTAAAACAGTACGGATTTAAAGTTTATAACCTGCTGGGAGGACTTCGCACACTCACCTCCCTGACAGAGGCATTGACAAGAGAGTCAGAGCAAACAAAAGGAGCTGAGGCGATGAGCGTTCCAAGTCAAAAGGGTCAAA
>LFTF01000035.1:440-1401 GCA_001512945.1 Clostridiales bacterium DTU023
ACGTGAACAAGCGATGACGGACGCGGAGGCCGGTTTCACGTCAAGCGGCGATCCCAAAGGCAAAGACAAGACGATCATTGTGTTTGCCGGCAGTTTCGACAAGGTGATGGCGGCCTTCATTATCGCGCTCGGCGCGGCGGCCATGGGAGACAAGGTCCATATGTTCTTTACCTTCTGGGGGTTGAGCACCCTGCGCAAGGATTTCCGCGTCAAGGTTGAGAAAGGCTTCATGGACAAGATGTTCACAGGCATGATCCCGCGCGGGACAAAAGGCATGGGGTTATCCCAGATGAATATGATGGGTATGGCGCCGAAAATGATGCGGAAAGTGATGAGCGACAAAGGCATTTCATCGCTCGAAGAGCTGGTCCGCGAAGCGGCCTCCAATCCCGACATCGATATGACCGCGTGCCAGATGACGATGGACGTGATGGGGCTCAAACAAGAGGAACTCATCGAGGGAATTCAGATTGGCGGAGTCGCCACCATGTTGAAGGATGCCGACCGTTCACAGTTCACGCTGTTTATTTCGTAGTGTATAGAAATTTTTAGAAAAGAAAATTATTTTGAGTAGATGTGTTCGCGTACAGAAGGTTGTTTTATTGGCAGTTGTGATCGCGGTTGTCTTTTGCGCGGCTGTTGCTTGCGACGATGACTCTGTCATGGTCGAAGTCGGCGGTATGAAAATATATGAACCGGAAGGCGTCCAGGTTTTCCGGAAATTTCCCGCGACATGGAAAGTGGGCGATCTGTTCGAGATCGAGGTGTTCGGCGCGATAATTGATGACGTCGAAGCATTCGATGACCTCGCGCTTCGCAAGAAAGTATTATCCGGACAGGGTGACTTGCTTTTTAGTGGCAAGCAGGTCATTCATATCCCAGTCAATGTCAAAAACATAAACTGGGAGCTCTCGAATGATGATCGATCTAGAGGAGAGATTGCAGGCACCAAGATTTTTGA
>LFTF01000035.1:1583-2537 GCA_001512945.1 Clostridiales bacterium DTU023
GATGTTTGTTCCTAGTGGAGAGGTTGGCGGGCACGTCGCCTGGTTTGAGATCGGTTTAGACCTTTTAAGCGATTACGGTGATGACGCGTAGAGAAAGTTATTGGGTCGTCTAGCGACCGGCGAAATGCTCGATGAGACCGCCTATGAGCCCGATACCAGCTCCAAGCGGGATCAGCTTCAATAGATCGACTCGCTTGAGACGAAGCATAAAAACCAAAACAAAGGCGCCGGTCGCGATCAGATCGATTGCGACCGGCGCTGTCGTTATAAAGACACTCGATAAAAACATAGATAGCGCCGCTACCCCGATCAGGCCGGTAACACCGGGTCGGAGCCCCTTCAGTGCGCGGTCGACCATCGTAATTCGTCCTCCGTGGAAAAGAAACCAGCCCAGAAACAATAAAATAACCGTCTGCGGCAACACGGCCGCGAACGACGCGACAATCGCTCCCGGGATACCGGCGACTCGTGTGCCCACGAACGTCGCGGCATTGAGCGCGATCGGTCCCGGAGTCACCTGAGAGATGGCGACCACATCGGTCATCTCTTGAATTGTCAACCAGCCGTGGCGCACGACGACGGCTTGTTCGATCAAGGGCAATGCGGCGTAGCCTCCGCCGAACGCGAAGGCACCCACCTCAAGAAAAACAAAAAAAAGTTTCAAGAGGATCATATGATTTTTTCCTCCGGAATAAACGTGAAGGCGATGATGCCAATCAAGCCAAGCGCCAAGATAATCAACCCCGTGCTGATGGTCGTGAACAAACACGCGGCGAACGCGGCGAACATCAGAATAAGAGAAAAGAGTCTATGTTTGTAGAGCGACGCTTTTGCCAGGTCATAGACTGCGAGTATCATAGCCGCCGAGATCGCGCCGCTCATGCCGCGAAGCGCCGCCCGCACCCAGAAATTGTCCACGAACGCCTCGTAAAAATAGAAGAGGATGGAGATGAT
>LFTF01000015.1 GCA_001512945.1 Clostridiales bacterium DTU023
AATTTCACAACTGAATTTGGCGGTTGGCTGACCGACTATCTGGAAGCTAGCGTGGTGCTCTCTCTGATCGATGAAGTCAACGCGGTGAACAAGAAATTCGGCGCGTCCAATACAGTCTATTCGACGGAGACACCTGAAGGCGAGGCGATCCGACGCCGCGCGCTTTCGCACGACATTCATCTTCTCAACGCGCGTTGCATGCATCTGGGAACGGAGAATAACCGAAAAATTCTAGAGCGGCTTTACGAATGGTTGAATGAGCATGTCGAGCTTTCATGCAACACACATGTTTCACAGATTATTCCCATGAAGGCAGGCGAACCCGTCCACCACCTGAACGGCATCATTCCTGACTCTTATGAGCTTGAGACATCAAAAGGTCGCGTGGCATGCGATATCTTGATCGCGGCTCCGGGCCGGTCGGGCGCGGAGTGGTTTAGCGATATGTGCACTGAATTGCATTTGCCCCTGATCAACAATCAGGTAGACATCGGTGTTCGGGTTGAGTTGCCGGCATTGGTATTCAAAGATATCACCGACGTCATGTATGAAGCCAAACTCAAATACATGACGCGCGGCTACAATGACATTGTCCGCACATTCTGCATGAACCCATACGGCTACGTTGTCACAGAAAACACTGATGGGATCATCACAGTCAACGGTCACAGCTT
>LFTF01000129.1:0-14723 GCA_001512945.1 Clostridiales bacterium DTU023
GGAGTGGTGGCGAGGTCGCTGTCCTGTCGCCAATGAGAACGCGGTCTTGGGGATCTTTGCTGCCGGAGGTTCCAGACAGGGCGAATAATTCATTGTCACGAAACAGACGAATGTTTGTATGACCGACGTTGAGTACATAAGCGTTGTTGGCGTCGATCAAAAACAGTGCAAATGAGGCGCCTGCGTTGANNTGGGCTTCGCGAATCAGATCGTTGGCGAATGCGCGAAAATTGAGTTTGGGTTGTTTATAGCTTGCGAGCTGTTCCAATAGATCCAAGCTAGCGCGTTGAACGATGCGCCCCGCAAGGTCTCCCACGCCCGAACCGCCCAATCCTTGAGTAACTATATATAATTGGGTATAGGCGGACGATCCTCCGCTGCGTTCTTCAGCGCCCGTGATCATGTCCGGATAGACGCGGTCTCCCAAGCTGAAAGTATCTTCATTAATAGTTGTTCGTGTGCCTGACTCAGTCAAGCCCATGACAAGTGTTCTGGCCATGCAGGTACCTCAAAATACCTCTTGAAGAGGTGTTAATGGTTATCTTTTTGAGGTTTATGATAACACAAAGGGTGATATCATTACGAGAACAGAGGGGTTACACTACAAGCATTGTGTGTTTCTGGCACACAGTGGATGGAGGCGAATGCAATGGAACAACAGGTGAATTTCGAACAAAACAAGGCAGCGGTTGTGATCATTACTGGCGCTTCCTCGGGATTGGGTGCCGCGCTGACAAGAAAACTCGATGCGACGCTTCCGGAGGATGTTGAATTCTGGCTGATCGCCCGAGACGAGTCGAAACTTTCTCATTTCGCGGGATCGCTTGATCATCAATCGCGCCTGTTTGCCATCGACCTCACAGAGTACAGCGCATTTGTCGCACTGCGAACTGCGCTTGAAGAAGAAAGCCCCCATGTTTTGTTGTTGATCAATAATGCCGGCGAAGGGTGCTCCTGTCTGTTCGAAGAACAGGATGTGGATGCGCACGCGTCACTTTGCGACCTCAACGTCCGCGCACAACTCGCGATGACGTCAGTTGTGTTGCCTCATATGAGCCAGGGAAGTGCCCTGCTTTTCACAGCATCGGTCGCGGCTTTTTTCCCGCAGCCCGGGTTTGCGTCATACGCCGCTTCGAAAGCGTTCATAGTGTCGTATAGTCGCGCAATCAGGGAAGAGCTAAAAGACCGAGGCATTCGGGTGACGGTGACCTGCCCCAATACGATGTTTACTGATTTTTTAACAGAGGGACAGAAACAGGCACGTCTCAATTCGTACAAGCGTTTTGGGATCGAAGATCCCGACCTTGTCGCCGAAAAGACATTGGCAGCCATGCGCCGTGACAAAGCCGTGGTTGTGACAAGCTTGACAGGCAAAGCGATCCGAGTCGCCGCCAAGCTATTACCTACCGGTTGGGTGGTCAGTTGGATTAATCGGAAAAACAGAACCGGATCTCAATGATCCGGTTCCTTGATATGATCAGCGGTTTTTGATTTTTAGATAAACGAGCTTGACGTTGGGGTTGCCGGTGTCACGCATTTCGATATCATATTTGCCAATCGACCTGACGAGCGTTGTCAGCTTGTCGTATCCATAGTTTCTGGAGTCAAAAGATGGTTGCTTCTTGACGATCAAGTTGCCGACTTCTGCGAGGAATGCCCAGCCGTTTTCATCTTCGACATCACGGATGGATGAGTTGATCAGGTTAACCAACTCTTTATCGACCTTGCGAATACCTCGGTCGTCTTTTTTCACAGGACTGCTTGTTTGTCGTCTGTCAGAGGCTGATTTTTTGTCTGGTTCTTTTCGTGTGGTTGTCTTGGAAGTACGGGCTGCTGGTCTTGCAGGTGCATCTTTCTCGTGATCAGCGTCTTCATCGACATGCTGATCAATGATCTCAAGGTAAATGAAACGATCACAGGCAGCAATAAACGGATTGGGAGTTTTCATCTCTCCAAAACCGTAAACTGTTTTGCCCGATTCACGTAAACGTGTCGCCAATTTTGTAAAGTCGCTGTCGCTTGATACGAGAACAAATCCATCGATCCTATCGGTATAGAGAATATCCATAGCGTCGATGATCATGGCTGAATCGGTTGAGTTTTTGCCGGTTGTATAACTGAACTGCTGGATGGGGCTGATGGCGTAGTCGAGGAGCCGTGATTTCCATTGAGTGAGGTTCGGTTTTGTAAAGTCACCGTAAATACGTTTGATTGTGGGCGTCCCGTAGCGCGCGATCTCTGCCATCATTCCGCGCACATTGTGCGGCGGAACATTATCCGCGTCTATCAGAACGGCAAGCCTAAAATCGCTGTTCGTGGGGCTTGGTGTTGCCATAGTTTAATAATCCCTTCGTTGATAGCCGCCTTTCTGGCAGCTTGTCAGTAATTATTCTAACACAGCCGGTGCAGTCTTCGGCTCAATCTGCTGTGTGGTCCATGGTATGATTAAAGCATATATTTAAAAACTCATTAAAGGAGTCGCCGATGAAGTCAAAAGAGCCAGTTCTTGTAGTGATGGCAGCCGGGATGGGTTCCCGTTATGGAGGGTTAAAACAGCTTGATCCTGTCGGACCGACAGGCGAGATTCTGATGGACTATTCTGTGTATGACGCTCTTCAGGCAGGTTTTAAAGAAGTAATCTTTATTATCCGGAGGGAGTTTGAAGCGCAATTTGATCAGCTGATCGCGCGCAAACTCGGCAATCACATCCGGTACCGATACGCCTTTCAGGATCTTCACGATTTGCCCGCCGATTATCACGTTCCGGAGGGGCGTGTCAAGCCTTGGGGGACAGGACATGCGATTCTGGCAGCTCGCGATATGATCGATGGCCCCTTTGCCGTGATCAACGCAGACGACTATTACGGACAAAGCGCCTACGCGAAAATATTTGGGTTTTTGAAAGAAGGCAGTTTGGAAGACAAGGTACCCAAGGGGGGGCTTTGTGTGTGGCAACTTCGCGAAACGCTCTCCAATTATGGGCACGTCTCGCGCGGAGTTTGCGATATCTGCGATGACGGCCAAGTGAAAACGGTAACAGAAATAAAAAGGATTGAACGTGACGGCAACAACGCGCGTTTTACCACTGACAATGGCAAGTCATATCGGTCGCTAGACGGCGATTCGCCTGTTTCGATGAATTTTTGGGGATTCCCTCGATCTTTTCTCGATGTGCTCAGCGAACGTTTTCCTATTTTTTTGAAGGATGCCTTGATAACAGACCCGCTAACGGCTGAATACCTCTTGCCCGTGATAGTCGGTGACGAACTATCCGAGGGGGCGATGGAGGTCCACGCAATGGCCGTGGAGGACTCCTGGTTCGGTGTTACCAACCGCGAGGACAGACCGCGCGTGCAAGCTGTGCTTGCGGATTACGCGAACCGTGGAATCTATCCGTCACCGCTCTGGTCATGACCGGGGATGTAATATATAACATATTTGGATTAACCGTTAGGGCCACTCTCTGATGGGCCAGAATACGGCAGGAGAAAGCGATGAAATTAATAACTGAGATAGCGGAAGCGCTCGCGAGGAAGTTGTCGTGGGAGCTTGCGGATGTTTTAATAAATATTAGTGTGCCGCCAAGGCCAGAGATGGGGGATATTGCGTTCCCTTGTTTTCGTTTAGCGAAGACATTCAAAAAATCTCCCGGCGAGATCGCTGCTGATCTAAAGCGTTCGCTCGAAGATGAGGCGGATGGTGGTCTCAAAGGCATGTTCCAAGCGTTGGATCGCATCGAAGCGGCAGGCGGATATCTCAATTTCTTCATACGCCGCGACTATCTCGCGCGCACAGTTTTGCGTTCATCGATCGAGGCGGGATTGAAACCTGGTTCATCAGACGAGGGTGCAGACAAGACGGTGATCGTCGAATATTCTTCTCCCAATATAGCAAAACCCTTTCACGTCGGACACGGTTTCTCAACGTTTCTTGGGGAAGCGATCGCTAATCTGTTTGAATTCGGCGGGTACCACGTTGAACGCTTTAATCACTTAGGCGACTACGGCACACAGTTTGGAAAGCTGATCGTTGCCTGGCGGCTTTGGGGTGATCCGGATGCTTTGAAGAAAGCTCCAATCGGTGAACTGACGCGCATCTATGTCAAATTTCATGAGCAGGCAGACGTGTTACCGGAGCTTGAGGACGAGGCAAGAGCGGCATTTAGTCGCCTTGAACACGGTGACCCTGAGGAGATCGCTTTATGGGAGAACTTCCGCGATGTCAGCCTCAATGAGTTCAATAAAATCTATGACCGCGTCGGTATTGCGTTTGATAATACCAACGGGGAGAGATTCTATTCGCCCATGATTCCGGAAGTTGTCGAAACGCTGAAATCGAAAGGATTGCTGGAAGAAAGCGAAGGGGCTCAAGTCGTTAATTTAGACTCGTTTGATTTGAACCCGTGTCTTATTCTGAAGAGCGATGGTTCAACTATTTACGCGTCACGCGACATCGCCTCTATCATTTATCGTGAAGACGTCTATAACTTTTTTAAGAATATTTACGTGGTTGGAATACCGCAAAAAAATCATTTCAATCAGGTGTTCGCGGTTATGAAGCGGATGGATTTCCCCAAGGCGGATGATTGTATCCATGTCGCATTCGGCACGGTTCGCTTTGCCGGGGGAGTCTTTGCGTCAAGGACGGGCAATGTGGTTTTGCTGGAAGACCTGCTCGATACGAGTGTTGCCAAAACACGTGCCTTAATCGCCGCCAATAACCCTGATATGGATGACCACGAAGTTGACACGATTGCTGAGCAGGTGGGCGTGGGCGCTGTTCGCTACGCTTATCTGCGCAACGGACGGGAGCGCGACATCGTATTCTCGTGGGAGGAGATGCTTGATTTTGAGGGGGATACGGCACCCTATCTTATGTACACCGTGACACGCTGTGCATCGCTTGAGCGCAAGGCGCCCTTGCGTCTTCTCGAGCGTGCCAACCATGTCAGTGATGAGGAGCTTTCGCTACTCGTTTCTGACGATGAACAAGAGTTGATCAAAGAGATTGAACGATTTCCAGAGGCAGTCAAGGCAGCGCGTGAGGCATATGAGCCTTCAATCATGATCCGGCAGGTCATGACTCTCGCGCGGTCGTTTAACACGTTTTACCACAATTCATCTATTTTGAAGGCAGAAAATGACGAGCTGATTGTGGCGCGTCTCGCTCTTACGCAAGCAGTTGGAAGGACACTTTCTGCGGG
This sequence comes from Clostridiales bacterium DTU023, assembly GCA_001512945.1. Lineage (GTDB taxonomy): Bacteria > Bacillota > Clostridia > Saccharofermentanales > DTU023 > UBA4923. Next base: position 5,204 of record LFTF01000129.1, read on the forward strand.
GCTTCGCCTCGCGGGGATAGAACCCGTCGATCGGATGTAGAGCGGATGAACCCGCAAGAAACGCAACAAGGGGAGGTGGCGATGAATACCAACCTTATGCAATGGCTCAAAGACGAGGTCCTTTGTTCGCTGCCTCACCATGAGACTATTGCTAAGGACGCAAAGAAGGCATCTTCCGATTTTCGATTCGCTTTTAGCGAAACCGATCTGGTTAAAGTAATCCGGAGTGTGACCGATACGCTTCATGATCTGGAAACGCGTTGCAAAAAGCTTGCTTTGCTTTCCTTTTACGCAGCTGATGATCAGCAGGTCCGGCAGCTGCTCGATGAGACTTCGGACGCCTATCTGCGAACGCTCGCGGAGTATTCTGACTTTTTCTCGACTGTTGCGCGATCTTCGAAAATTGATCGCCTGCCTTGTTTGACAAGCCAATCATTTTCTGGCGAGGCAGATCGTCTGTCAACTTGCTACGCTAAGCAATTGCTGCCATTATTGAAAAAAGAAAAAACACTTGTCGCGCAACAAATGCAGTTGCTCGAAGAAATCTCACTGTCCTCATCGCAATTTGAGGTGGTGAAAGGTGAGGTTAGGCAACTGCTCCAGTCTGTGTCGCGTGATCGGCGTGCCAGATCATACCATTCGCTTATTGGCCAGATCGGCAAAAACAAAGAGGCGATAAAGCAGCATTTTCTTGAGCTCCATACTCTGAGGCGGTCGCTCGGAGAGCAAGCGGGATTTTCTACGTTCTATGACTATGCGACACGCCGTTCGGGCCTATCAGACCGCTCACAGATTCAATTATTTAGACAGCGTGTCCAGAAACACATCGCTCCGCTCGTGCGTCCTATCAAGGCGATGCAATGGTCGCGATTGGGCATTTCAGAGCCTAAACCGTGGGATATTATGTACACGGCGCCGTTCGGTGTTCCGGTTTTATCTCCGGAAGCTCTGCCTTTGGAAAAAACATATCTTGACTCGCTGCGTTTCATTTTTACGGCCAAGGTACCCATGTTTGAAACGATGACACGGGAGGGCGCGCTGGCGTTTCACGTATCGGGAGCAACGAACTATGACGGGGCACTCCAACGTGCCTTAGTGAGAGATGCTTCGCCAGACGTATTAAGTGCCTACTTCCCGGGAATTGACCAATCATTTCTTCTGATCGCTCAGATTCCTCAGGAGATGGTCGCAAGGATTGTATTCTCAGAAACGGGATCATTGCTGTTTGAGCAGTTGACGGAGATTAAACGCTCTTTTTCAATACCGCATTCCCCCGTATGTCCTGTTCGCCAGGTCGTTCGCCAGTCGATGGCTATCTTGTCGCAGCCGGCATGGGTGCCATTTTACGGCAATATGACAAAATATGCTCGTGAATATGATTTGATTGATCTTGTATTACGGTTGCCTGTTTGTTGTGCGCTCGATGAGATGGAGGAGTTTCTCGCGCGCGCCCGTGTAACCAACATGGCGGTGTTCCGACATGCTTGGAACGAAATCGCATCGCGTTATAGTCTCCCCGGTACAGAAACCGGCAATCCCGCGTTGATCCCTGTCGAGGATGCCTGGCTTTTCTCACCTATGCTCTGGCGTGAGCCTTTGACTGATGTATTTGATGCGATGGCTGCGGTTTCGGTGCTGGGCACGCAACCAATGGGCCGTCACCATAAGCGTCTGGAAGATTATTTCACGCGTCTCCTCAATAGTGACAGTGGTTGTGAACCTTTTTCACGGTTGACCGAGGCGGGATTCCCCTCTCCTTTCGAAGAAGAGACCGTGATGAAAGCTGCGTTTGCGATTGCCGACTTTCTTGGGCTTTGACGTTCAACGTTACATAAGGAGAGATTGAAATAATGGATATCATTGTTGCTACCCATAACCGCGACAAACTCAATGAAATGTCAACAATTGCGAAAAGATATCCTGTCATATTTTGGGGCCTTGGGGATTTGGGTCTTGACACAAGTATTGAGGAAACGGGGACAACCTTTGATGAAAACGCTTTGATCAAGGCACGCGCCATATACGAGCGAATTGGCGGTATTGTTATCGCTGACGATTCAGGGCTTTGCGTGGACGCACTTTCAGGAGCTCCCGGGTTGTATTCGGCTCGTTACGGTGGCGTGGAGGCTTCGGATTCAGACAAGGTGCGCCATTTGCTCGATCAAATGAAAACGATTGCTCCTCAAGACAGGCAAGCGGCATTTTTTTGTTCACTTGCTGTTATTCTGTCTGACGGTACGGAGCGGATTTACCACGGTGTCACAAAGGGCACGATAGCGGAAAGTCCAATCGGAATAACCGGGTTCGGATACGACCCTGTCTTTATACCAGAAGGTGAAACGCGGACGATGGCGGAAATGACGGCGCAAGACAAGAATACAATCAGCCATCGGGGTCGCGCGCTGCGATTATTTCTACGCGAATTGTTTCCAAGTGTTTAGCTTTACGGAATCTGAAGGCCGGTAATATCGGTAAAGAGGTGATTTATGGCGGAGTCAAAAAAAACAAAAGAAACGTACTATCTTGTGCGTGAAGATGTCTTGCCGGATGTCTTCATCAAAGTTATGGAAGTAAAACGTCTCCTCGATTTAAAACGTGTGCCCTCCGTCAATGTAGCGGTTAAGCAGGTTGGGATAAGCCGAAGCGCCTACTATAAGTACCGGAAAGCCATCCGGTCCACGAGATCGTTTACAGAAGGAGCGATGACAACCATGCTCATCGCGATGGAGTCCCTTGAAAGCTCAGCGCAGCGGTGTTTTGAAGCTGTGCTTAATTCTGGCGCGACTCTTGTATCGTTTCAGCAAAGTCCTCCGGTTGATGGTTTGATCCACATGTTGATCACGTTCAGAACAGACGATATGACTGAATCCATGGATGTGTTCGTCCATCGGCTTTCCCAGACAAGGGGTATCGTAGAGATTCGTCCGTTACGCCTCTCCTGATTGGACGACGGTAAACGTTGGCCTCTGGTATCATACAAACAATATGTGATAGGCTCGCGCAGGACCTTCACGTGAAGGGAGCAACATTTCTTGCGAATCATTATTGAAGCACTTAAAATTGATAAAATTCCGAAATCACGGCGCGTGCACATCTGGTTTTTGCTGCTGTTCGGTGTCGCGACTGTTGCCTATGTCACCATGCCAACTGGCGGCCAGCTCGATGTGTTTCAAAACCGGATTCAGTCATTTCTTCAAAATGAGGGCGTTTTTCCTTTCCCGCCTACCGCATGGTTTTCTTACTTGTTTCGGCAGGTAGGGCTTACGGTGGTTTCCCTATGGTTCATTCTTCTGTACGCGGTTCATTGGCTTTTTGCGTTTCCGGGAATGCCCGACGATGAAGATTCGACCGTTTTCAAGGCGAACGGAGTTGACATTCCCGACGACGCGGGGTTGACTCCTTTCAAGACAACCTTGCGCGCATTTCCGGCGACACTAATACTTGCCATCGCGATGATCGCACCCTATATTATTTCAATACCTGCCTTGGGCATTCCTTTTTATGTGATTGCATCGATGCTTTCCATGACTGTGTTTATCATGATTTTCGAAGACAAAAATATTCCTTCTGCGATGGAAACAAGCTACAAAATGACCATGGGAATGAAACTCTTCATTTTCGTTTCCTTTATGTTTTTGCGCGCTGCTACATCGATCATGAGTGATCTGCTCAGGCTTATTTTTGCGGACAGCGTGTGGGCAGGCAGCTTGATTCGCGCGTTCTTCTTTGCGCTAAAAACACTTGCTTTCGGCAGACTTGCCGCTATATTCTATCGCTCTTTCTCAGTCAGAGATTTGGTTGTCCAAAGCCGCACGCTTGACGGCTTCTGACACTTCATTCAAGACGCCGGGGAGTCTCTGACGTTCTCCCCGGCGGATGCTTTCACGGTAAGATTAATTGGCAAAATTTAATGACCTAACGGATGGATAACGCAATGACTATCGAAGAATTACAAGTAACAATCGAACAAAATATAAAACTTCTTGAACAGCTCAACCTGTCGCTTCGTCTCGAAGCAGATCTGGAAGAAAAGGAAAGACTGACCAAGGAAACAATGGATGCCGCGTTCTGGAGCGAGCAAGCGCGTGCGCTGATCGTCCAGAAACGAATCGCTTATCTGACTAAGAAGAATAAACGCTACGCCGACCTCGTGGCACAAAATGAGGACTTCCAGGTATTGATTCAACTTTCACAAGAAGAAGATGATCAATCTGTCCTAAATGAAGTCCGCGAAGGGCTGAATTCGTGGACGCGTGCCTATGAAAATCTCAGGCTCGAAACATTGCTAACAGGAGAGCATGATTCCATGAATGCGCTCGTATCGCTCCATGCCGGCGCGGGGGGAACGGAAGCGCAAGATTGGGCGGGGATGCTGCTGCGCATGTACACGCGATGGGCTGAGAGACACGATTATGAAGTCGGGATTCTGGATCTTCTCGATGGTGAAGAAGCCGGAATCAAGACGGTGTCATTTCGGGTGGCAGGGGAGAACGCATACGGATATCTGAGAAGTGAACACGGGGTACACCGGCTGGTTCGCATTTCACCGTTTGATTCTTCGGGCCGTCGTCATACATCGTTTGCTTCGTGTGAAGTCTTGCCGGAACTTGATGAAACCATCGAGATCAATATCGAGACGGATGATTTGAAGATCGACACATACCGCGCGTCGGGGGCAGGTGGACAACACGTCAATAAAACGAGTTCGGCAGTCAGAATCACACATTTGCCCACGGGCATCGTCGTAACATGCCAAAACGAGCGTTCGCAACTCCAGAACAAGGAGACGGCGATGGGGATGTTGAAATCACGTCTTTATCATCTTGCGCAACAGAGGCACCTGGATAGGATTGAAGATTTGAAAGGCGAAGTCTCTGACAACGCCTGGGGAAGTCAGATCCGCTCGTACGTGTTCTGCCCCTACACCATGGTTAAGGATCACCGTACGGACGTTGAGACAGGCAATGTGGATGGCGTAATGGATGGGGACATCGACCAGTTCATCAATGCGTGGTTGATTGATGATGCGCGTGAACACGAAACCGCAAAAGAGAACGCAATCAAACCATCTGCTGACGAGGCAGGTAAAACATGATCGGTCTTTTTGGCGGAACGTTTGATCCGTTCCACCGTGCTCACCGCGCACTCCCCGAAAGCGCGATGCAAAATCTCGGGTTAGATCAAGTGATCGTGATGCCGGTTGGCCGTGCTCCGCACAAAGACAGGCGCACTAGCTTTGCCACGTATCGGTTTGAGATGGCACAGCTCGGTTCCGCAGATCTTGGCGGTGTTTGCGTATGCGACGATGAGATTAGATCACCGGGTGTTGATTATACGTTCAATACCGTCATGCACCTCAAGAAAAAACTGTGTCCAAAAAAACTCTTTATCCTTGCGGGATCTGATGTGCTCGTTTCAATCGATTCCTGGTATCGTGTCGCCGATTTGCTCAAGGAAGTGACGCTTGCCATCGCTGTTCGCGGTGACGGCGATACTGCATTGCTCCGGTCAAAGGCAAGTCAAACACAACAACGTTACGGGGGTAAGGTCGTATTCTTCGAAATGCCACGCATGGAGGTTTCAGCTACCGGGCTGAGAGCATCCTTGCTTGCCGGCGAAAAGACGGAGGGAATGTGTCCCGAAGCCGTTCAAGCATTCATTGGACAATATCGACTTTATGATTTCGCGCTTGACTTTGACATGCTTTCTGATGACGAATGGCAGGATCTGCTCGATCTTGAGGAAATAATCTGGCCGTATCTTTCGCAGAAACGAAGACTGCATTCGGTTTCTGTTGCCCAGTATGCTGCGCGCCTTGCTCGTCTCAACGGCTTGGACGTATGGGCGGCTACGGCGGGGGGATTATTGCACGACTGTGCCAAAGGTTTGCCGGCAGATACGCAGAGAAAACTTGCTTCGCTATATCTTGCCGAATGCAGTTGCGCGGAATCGGCTTCGAGATTCTGCGACGATATCAATCTGGTTCACGGACCTGCTTCCGCGTATGTAGCAAAAAAGGAGGCAAACGTGATTCAAGGTGAACTGCTTAATGCGATTGCCTGCCATTCGACGGCGAAACCGAATATGACTGCACTGGAACAGATTATCTTTCTTGCCGACAAAATTGCGTATGACCGGACATTCGATCGACTCGTCGACATCCGTGCAGCCGCAGAAACCGGACGCCTTGCGGTGGCTATGAAACGCTGTCTGGAAGAGGTGTTCTTGGCTTTGCGAAGAGATGAGATCACGCCGCACCCGCTAAGCATCGCGGCATACGAGGAATACGCTCACCTGTGAGTAATCGATCAGCCGAGACGTGTTATAGTATTGGTTAACATGCATCAAAATGAGACATAATAATTAGGCTGAATGCCGGAAAGAGAGACGCGATTGAACGAAGAGACTATAAAAGAACTATACGATACACCTGATGCGGTGCTTTCGGAGCAACCCAAGGAACTCGAAAAACTCGAGATAATTGACGAACTTGCAGCGACAGTTGTCGCAGCACTCGAAGATAAAAAGGGTGAAAACATCGAGATACTCAAAGTAACACCCAAAACCACACTGGCGGATATCTTCATTGTCGCAAGTGGAACATCGGGAACACATATTAAGACACTGGCAAGCTCAGTTGAAGAAAAGCTAAAGCAAGTACATGACATATTTCCGCATCATATCGAAGGACTCGAAAACAAGAATTGGGTTTTATTGGACTACGGTGATCTCATTGTTCACCTGATGATGCCGGAAGACAGATTGCATTATAAGCTGGAAAGCCTGTGGAGAGTGGACTCTGACCGTCAAAATATTTGACGTATAAAATAAATTATTTCAAGAAACTTTGGCGGTATCTCCGTTCTGCTTGATGCAAGACGGGGTATCGCTTTTTTTGACGAATTGCCGATTAACGACCGCGAAAAGCATTCTTTGCCTGATCTGCGGCAGCCTCTTAACAGACGATAATGGACACAGCGTTTGAGAGTTGCCGTTACAGAGGGAGGTTCAGGCATGCGCGGAAAAAGAAAAATCAAGCAATCTTCACACAAACCGGGCGGACGACCTCTGCGTGGCCCGGTAGTATTTTTCGCGGTCGTCATTCTTATGTCAGCTTCCGTTCTCATGCTTGTCGCGCGACGTCCTTCCGGCAAGGCACTTGTTATTGGGACAATGGAGCACCAACCTACCGATCAAAAAGCTGGTATTTCTGCTGTGGCCACCCTTACGTTCTTTCCTGTTCACGTCGACGGTGCGGTTAAGGAACCAGGTGTTTATTATTTACCAGAAGCGTCGATCGTGAGTGACGCGATTCGGATGGCGGGGGGACTTCTCAATTCGGCAGATCAAACCAGAGTCAACCTGGCCATGCTTTTGTTGCCACACATTAAGATTTATATTCCCCAGATCGGGGAAGAGCATCTCCCTATACCCGTTCAAGACGTTATTCAAGATCCTTGTTTGAAAATTGATCTCAACCGAGCGACGCGTGCGGAACTTGAGACGCTGCCTGGTGTCGGAGAGGCGACCTCTCAAGCAATAGTCAACTATCGCGAACAATTTGGTCCTTTTATAGTCATCGAGGATCTGATGAAAGTCCCTGGGATCAAAGAGGCAAAATTTTTTCGCTTAAAAGCCCAGATTTATGTAACCGGTCCATAGACACGCTTACATAAGGCTGAATGCTTGCAAACGTTGTCGTATCGTTTGACATTTTCTTGGTTTACAAGTAAAATCCATAAGGCAACGGGGTGTGGCTCAGGTGGTAGAGCGCTTGGTTCGGGACCAAGAGGCCGCAAGTTCAAGTCTTGTCACTCCGACCAATCATAAGTGCCTGAATTTTTAGATTCAGGCATTTATTTTGCGAATATATTCAATGAATCTTTCAATTCAATCGCAACTATTCTGCGTTTTTCTTCTAATTATCCGGTGATTCAAGCGAATGGCTATGTAAGGCGCACAATCGCTGTGTGGTACAATTTATACGGATTAGTTTTAAATATTCGGAGGCTGCGATGAGTTATTGTGATGAGGTATTCCGTGCGAATTGTCGCGACATTCTTGAGGATGGATATACGGATGATCATCAGGAAGTACGTCCGCGCTGGGACGATGGCACACCGGCTCATACAGTAAAGCGATTTGGCATCGTCAATCGCTACAATCTTGAACATGAATTCCCAATAATGACGTTGAGGAAAATGTATTATCGGTCTGCGATCGACGAGATATTGTGGATCTGGCAAAAAAAATCTAACCGTGTTTGCGATCTTGGTTCACGTATCTGGGATCAGTGGTGTCTTCCCGATGGGACAATTGGCAAGGCTTACGGATACCAGTTGGCACAAAAATACAGATTCCCTGAAGGCGAATTTGATCAGGTCGATCGTGTTCTCTTCGAGCTGAAGCATAATCCCTCGTCTCGCCGAATAATGACTAATCTTTACAATTTTTCTGATCTCAATGAAATGGCGCTCCATCCTTGCGCGTACAGTATGACGTTCAATGTGACAGGCAATCGGTTGAACGGTATTCTCAACCAGCGCTCAAACGATATGCTGGTTGCCAACAACTGGAATGTTTTACAGTACGCTATTCTGCTCGTGATGCTTGCACAGGTATCAGCGTTAGAACCCGGTGAACTCGTGCATGTAATCGCCGACGCGCATATCTATGATAGGCATATACCGATCGTGCGAGAGTTAATTGAGCGCCCTGCTTTTCCTGCTCCTAAACTGGTTGTCGATCCCGAAATTCGTGATTTTTATGATTTTACTGTCGATAATTTTTCGTTTGAAGATTATGAGTGCGGTCCTGTTATTCGTGGGATCCCGGTTGCGACCTAGTATTAATTGAGGAGAACAGACGATGAAGGCAATTGTGGCTTGTGACGCAAACTGGGGAATTGGCTGTAACGGCTGCCTGCAAAAACGTATCAGTTCTGATCTGAGGCGGTTTCGCGCGCATACGCTCGGAAAAGTAGTGATCTACGGTCGTAAAACTCTCGATACTTTCCCCGGAGGGAAACCGCTGGACGGGAGAGTCAATCTTATACTCCGCACAAGAGATGAAGAGCCAATGGAAGGTTGTGAGTATTTCGCGAACATTCAGGAGCTTCATCAGCGTATCCGGAGCCTCAAGCAACAAGGTTATCAAGAAGACGATTTTGTTGTTATCGGCGGAGGCTCAGTGTATGAACAACTGATGCCTTATTGCGATACTGTCCTGGTTACACAATTCGAGGAGATGTATCAAGCAGATGTATGGTTCCCCAATATTGATCAATCGTCGGAATGGTTTCTCCATTCATGTGGACAGTGGCTTGAAGAGGACGGTGTTCGGTTTCGTTATCTGACATACAGGAGAAATGATATTGCCTGAGTTGCAGCCGGCATGCATATCAGGGGTGTGATTTTAGGACATGGGAGGGAAGAGACATGGCGGAGAACAGTCAAATGCAGCAAACAATCGAACTGCAACCGTTTTACCTTAAGGATGCTGAGCGCGTGCGCACCCTTAC
>LFTF01000129.1:14732-19462 GCA_001512945.1 Clostridiales bacterium DTU023
ACAAGGGCGAGCAGCTCTTTTTCATCGTAAAAGATGCCAAGGATATTGGGGGAGTCGATGTGACGGCGCCTTTCGATTCAGCGTCATGGCGTATCGCTCGAATACGAACGTTGATAGAATTGTCAAAAGACGATGTTGAAGAGATTGTCCGGCAGATAATTGGTTCCGATACAAATCTTTATCGGATTGACGTGTTTGTTACTGTTATGAAGGACAATCAGCTTTTACGTGAAGGTAATCTGTTTGATATAGACTGGGCGTTCCATGAGAAAACATATTATGCACCGCAGGTTGCCAGACGGCAGATTGCGTTTATTCCGTGGGACTTTGGTTATCTGGCCGTGGTGACAACGCCCGATCGCAACAAAATTGAAGCGATCGAGTTTGCACGGGGAGGGGCTAAGGGGCTCAGCTTCTATGTCAAGCAGGCCGCCTTTTACCATGAGATTCTTGGTATGGATGGCAAGATTACAGGTTCAGACGAGGTGTTGCCTGACAATGAGAGTGACGTGCTGAAATTGGCGCGTAGAGAACTCGCTGCCTACTTACAAGGAGGGTGTGAGCCTTCGATACCATACATCTTTCCGCAAGGAACGCCGTTTCAAGTGCGTGTTTGGCAAGAAACGCTTGCCATTCCCTACGGTTCCGTGAGAACCTATTCAGAGATTGCGGCCAAAATACAGCCTGACGCGGAAAAATCCGGACAGCTGGCAAGGGCGGTTGGTCAAGCGCTTGGCGCTAATCCGTTGCCGATCGTGATCCCTTGTCACCGTGTAATCGGATCGAACCGAGACCTTACGGGATTTGGCGGCGGTGTTGATGCCAAGGCCCATCTGTTACAACTCGAAATGTGGCAGTCAGCTTGTAAAGATCACGAGGACACTGAGTAGATGACGGGAAAGCGCTAGCTGTGCGGCAGCCTCGAACGCCTGTTTTCTAAGATGTTGTGGAGTTTCTGTTAATTTTCCTTGACATCGAGCGGTGTGCTTGCTAGAATGCATAAGGTGTTTTTAGGGTTTTATGGTGGGATTAGCTCAGTTGGTTAGAGTGCTAGGTTGTGGCCCTAGAGGTCACGAGTTCAATTCTCGTATTCCACCCCATGATCCCTTAGAACAATGGGGTGTAGCCAAGTGGTAAGGCACGGGACTTTGACTCCCGCATTCGTAGGTTCAAATCCTGCCATCCCAGCCATGCGATCCACTAGCTCAGTTGGTAGAGCATCTGACTTTTAATCAGGGGGTCTGGGGTTCGAATCCCCAGTGGGTCACCAGCGGGGGTCTTGAGGCGAATCGTCTCAAGACCTCCGTTTTTTATGGAATAGATTGATGGTATTATGGGCAGTAATCGATGCGAGAGAATTCTGAACGATTCTAGGGCCAATGGATTACATGGCATTCGCGGTCATTGAGCAGGGAGAAAAATTGTGACAGGGAATCGAGTCGTCAATTCAAACAGTGAAACATTTCCGCTACGCGGAGAACGTGTAGAACTTAGACCTCTGGAGCCAAGTGATATTGAAGCGATGGCTCCCTTTTTCGGCGATGTCGAAGAGATTTACTATTATCTGCCTGACACGCTGTTACCGAGAAATTTAACTCAGCTGCACACCATGATGGACGAATGGAATGATGGCAAAACTAATTTTGTATTCGCGTGTCGACACCGTGACGAGACGATTGGCCTGGTGACGCTGTCAGATCTTGATCCGGTAGCAGGTAATGCTGAGGTTGGTATCATGATCGCCGGACGAGCGTACCGCGGACACGGGCTTGCGTCTGATGCCATGAAGCTTGTTTTAGATTACGCCTTTGGAGAGCTTCGCCTGCACCGTATTTGCGCTTGTGTGGCGCCTGCCAATTTCTCTTCGATCTCTCTGTTCAAGAGACTGGGATTTGTTGAGGAGGGGCGTATGCGAGAGGTTATGCGACGCGGACAAGGATTTGTTGATCTCTTGTTATTCGGCCTCTTGGAAGACGAATATCGCAAAAGGTGAGGTTGCTGCTTACATCAGAGCTGTCCGAGTTTTGATCGATCTGCGGCTAGCCTGCTCATCGTGATAAGATAGAATCTGTGAAGATACCAGACTGATTTGGAATAGGAAAATTGCGACATAAACTATGATTCGAACCACACTGACAGCACATTTAGCCGAAGCGGCCAGACAAGAGCTTACGTTACAGCTCAATGACCGCGATATCGGCTTGCTGGCAACACAAAATCAGCGCCATTATGTGATGTCAGGGAATCGTCGTGTTCAGATGCTTGCTGGATTTTTGACGGATCGCGACGATGCGGCGTCCGTCATGACGACGCGTGCGCTTCTGCGATACTGGCTCACATCTTTCCGTGAACTTCAGATCAATGGACTTACCCGTTTCCCCCAATGTGTTGAGCGGAATCGGCTCGATGCTGATTTTCTCCTCCTCATGGATTCAGAGCGCGTCTTCGTCTGGTGTGGACCTGAATTCGGTGTATACCTGCACCGAGGTCGCCATCTGTATCGTCAACAACCGACTTACCCGCCACAATCGGATGAACTTTCAATTTGTTGCAGTAATCTTGATTTTTACGCGTTCAGGCCCCGTGAAGGCGATGACATACTGATCATTGATCCAGCGTTTATCGATTTATTTGATGTGCTGGAGCTTGAACACCTCTTCTCGGATATAAGGCAGATGAATCTGGCGATGACAGAACTGACTCGACTCGCGTTGTCGAGTGGTTATAATGCTGATACGACCTGGTTTTCATCACAGATACAAAAATTAGAGCATGATCCCGAGGTATTGAGCGCCGAATCCAGAGAACGCGTATCGGGGCGGCGTGGTTCACAGACAAAAGCGGTACCCTGGTTCGGACAGATTAAATTGTCCAAGGTTGTCCCACTGCTCGACGGCAATATTCGACTTCTTCCACCTGATCTCGACCGGTTCAAGAATGTTCGCAAACCGACTTCATCTGTAGAATTCTATCAGCCAAAGCCGCCAAAATTTACAACCAATTTCCAACAAACGGGGGGACATCGCTCTGGATTATCTTTGAAAGATACATCGCTGGCATCCGTGACTCATAAAGATTCCGCAATTCCTGACCAGTTTCAGGTCAAACCGACCAAGCTTGACCGGATGAAATTATGGAATACGGATGCTATCCGAGAACGGTTCGCTCGGGTCCACTACAAATTAAAAAACCTTGTTCCCGGATCTCGAGGACTTTCAATCCTGTCATATTTCGCATTATGGCTCATAGTTCTTGTACTTATTGTCTCAATCGCCTTATCCATACAAAATGCGCGCCAAAAAAAGCTTACACCTAATGACGATCGTCCGGTGGTCACGACACAGCAGCCATCGCAGGAGATACCTAAAACGGATTTCGAGATAGATGTTGTAGTGAAAGCCAGCAGCCTTCGTATCTTGGCGGCTCCGGGACTTGAGGAACTCGTTGGTACAGTGACACGGGGAGACCATGTCACACAGCTGACAAATCCCAAGGACGGCTGGGTGATGGTCCGACTGCAGGACGGCCGGACAGGCTATGTACAGGAAAACCTGCTGCTTTCACCCGATGAAGGTGATTAAATCATTTTACAAACACGTACCGCTGTTGTATTATGTCTTAGGTTTCCGGCATTTGCGGGTGTAGTTCAATGGTAGAACGTCAGCCTTCCAAGCTGATCACGAGAGTTCGATTCTCTTCACCCGCTCCAATTGACCGGGAACCGATACGGGCATATAGCTCAGCTGGATAGAGCAACAGCCTTCTAAGCTGTGGGTCGCAGGTTCGAGTCCTGCTATGCTCGCCAGACAAGAGCCATCTGTCGGGTTCAAAACTGATCCGCAGATGGTTTTTTATTGGTGTTCCGTCGCTTGACGCGTGTTTCAATCCATGTGAGAATCGATCCTGAAGGGAACATATATGACCTATATCTATGACAACACAAGCATTTCACAGTTGAAGGGGCCTGATCGCGTCCGTCTTCGTCCGGGAGTTATCTTCGGTTCAGACGACTTACGCGGATGCCAGCAGTCATTCTTTGAGATTTTGTCAAACTCCATTGACGAAGCGCGTGAGGGGCATGGCCATGTGATTACGCTCAAGCGTTTCAAGGATCACTCGATTGAGGTAACCGACCGCGGTCGCGGGATTCCGCTCGACTATAATCCCAACGAAAAGCGTTACAACTGGGAACTCGTTTACTGTGAACTCTATGCGGGAGGTAAGTATAAGACCAATCTCGGAGAGAATTACGAATACAGTCTTGGTCTCAATGGACTCGGTGCCTGTGCTACGCAGTACTCATCGAAATGGTTTGACGTTGCCGTCACACGTGATGGGTTTTTATACGAACTGCATTTCGAAAAAGGTCACAATGTGGGGGGGCTTTCCAAAACGCCTGTCACTACAGCGCGCACGGGAACGGTTCAGCGCTGGATGCCGGACGATGATATTTTTACAGATATCGCGATTCCCGCGGAATACTTCCACACAACACTCAAGCAACAGGCCGTTATCAATAAAGGAGTTACCTTTGAGTTTATTGACGAATTTGAAGACACGAAGACAGAGTATTGTTTTCCTGACGGGATTCTCGGCATGGTCCGTGAAAACAACGTTGATGGAATAACGGAATCTGCTTTCTTTAATGGCGAAGGTGTGGGCCGCGATCGACAGGACCGTCCGGATTATACGGTTAAATGTGACGTCGCGTTTGCTTTCAACAATAATGT
>LFTF01000129.1:19510-29474 GCA_001512945.1 Clostridiales bacterium DTU023
TTTGACAATTTTCTAAAAACTGAAGGCAAATATCGGGCCAATGAATCAAAAGTCAATTTCGGAGACATTGAGGAAAGTCTGATTTTGATGACAAGCTCGTTTTCTACCGTTACAAGTTACGAAAATCAAACTAAACGTTCGATCAATAATCGATTCATTCAGCGCTTTATGACAGATTTGATTCGTGAACGACTCGATATTTGGTTTATTGAGCACCGCGAACAAGCACTCCGCGCCGCAGATCAGGTATTGCTCAACCGCCGAAGTCGCGAGAAAGCGGAAAAAACGCGACTTGCGGTCAAGCGCGATTTGATGCAACAGATTGATGTTTCAAACCGTGTCAAAATGTTTGTTGACTGCCGGACACAAGATATGACTCGCCGCGAGATCTACATAGTTGAAGGTAATTCAGCGCTCGGATCGGTCAAGATGGCTCGCGACTCGGAATTTCAGGCGGTAATCCCTGTACGCGGAAAGATATTGAACTGTCTCAAAGCTGATTACAACACGATTTTCAAAAATGAGATCATTATGGATTTGATCAAAATCCTGGGTTGTGGTGTCGATTTGCCGAAAAAATATAGCAAAGCAGCGCCGCCGTTTGATATCGGACGGCTTCGTTGGAACAAGGTCATTATCTGCACCGACGCTGATGTCGATGGATTCCAGATCAGAACACTTATATTGGCGATGTTCTACAAATTGACGCCCGAGCTGATTCGCCAGCAAAAGATATTTATTGCGGAGTCGCCGCTTTTTGAGATTAGCCATCAAGTGAAACGGTTAGAGAGCACTTATTTTGCCTATTCTGATCAGGAAAAGAATAGGCTTGTGGAAAGTTTGGAAGAAGGTCGAATTCATGTGCAGCGTTCTAAAGGTTTGGGTGAAAATGAACCGGGAATGATGTGGAATACGACCATGAACCCGGAAACGCGACGTCTCATCGCGGTTATGCCCGAGGATGAAGAAACGATGCGTGATACGTTTAATTTGTTATTGGGAGATGATATCCCCGGACGACGTGCATGCATTGAAAAAACGGGTCACCTTTACATGGAGATGCTTGATGTTGGTTGATAAACTGAGGACATCGGTTTCGATTCGACAGGAGTGGGGGCAGAAAGCCGGATGACAAAATCTAGAAAAACAAGTGAAACCACAGATGCCCGTCGGGGTGATTTTGCGATTGAGCAGAATATTTCGGATACTTTATTTGAAAACTACATGCCATACGCCATGAGCGTTATCGTATCGCGCGCTATTCCTGAGATAGACGGGTTTAAACCTGCCCACCGCAAACTTCTTTACACAATGTACAAGATGAATCTCCTAAAGGGGATGCGGGCAAAATCAGCTGATGTAGTCGGGCAGACGATGAAGCTGAATCCACACGGTGATCAACCGATCTATGAGACGATGGTGCGTCTGACTCGCGGCAACGGGACGCTTTTACATCCTTGGGTCGACTCTAAGGGTAACTTCGGTAGTGTAACGTCGCGTGACATGCAGTATGCGGCGTCACGTTATACAGAGGTCAGACTTGATCCATCCTGTGAGGCGCTTTTCGCGGGCCTAGAGAAAGATGCAGTCGATTTCGTCGATAATTATTCCGGCAGCATGAAAGAGCCTGTTCTCTTTCCTGCAACATTCCCAACGATTCTTGTCAACAACAATCAGGGCATCGCCGTTGGGATGGCCAGCAATATCTGCTCGTTCAATCTCAAAGAAGTCTGCGAAACGACGATCGCGTTGATCCGGGATACAGAGGCGGATCTCCTCGAAACGATGCCGGCTCCTGATTTTTCAACCGGCGCTTTCATGATCTACGAACGCGACGAGATGCGCGAGATATACAAGACGGGGAGAGGGTCTTTTCAACTGCGAGCCGCAGCCGACGTCAATCGCAAAGAGGGACGCATAGAAATACGAGAAATCCCCTATACGACAACTATTGAAGCGATTATCGATGACATCGCAGACGGCATTAAGAAGGGCAAGTTAAGGGATCTGATTACTGTTCGCGACGAAACGGATCTCAATGGCCTTTGCATTACCGTTGATTACAAACCTTCGGCAGACCCCGATATCATTCTGCATCAGCTATTTACGGGGACGTCCTTGCAAAGTTCGTTTGCATGCAATTTCAATATTTTGATTGACAATAAACCAAGAGTGCTCGGTGTACGTGAGATTATTTTCGAGTGGATCGAATGGCGAAGCGAATGTATCTGCCGGGAGGCCCGCTTCGATGCCGCGAAGAATCGTGACAAACTTCACCTGCTTCGCGGACTTGAGAAAATTCTTCTTGATATTGACAAAGCGATCGCGGTTATTCGGTTGACCGAGACAGAACAAGAAGTCATTCCGCGCCTCATGGCCGCATTTGAGATCGATGAGATTCAGGCGGATCATGTAGCGGATATCAAACTCCGTCATCTCAACCGCGAGTATATTCTCAAGCGCATTCGTGACGTAGAGGATCTCGAGCATGAGATCGAGGAGCTTGAGCGACTTGCGAAGAGTCGTAGCCGTGTACGTGAGAAGATTGTCCGTCAATTAATAGATGTGAGCAAACAATATGGGCGCGAGCGCAAAACTCGTCTAATAGCGCCCGATGAGATTGATATTCCCGACCAAGAGGATTTGATTCCGGCGTACAACACACGTGTGTTTTTATCTGAACAGGGGTATGTTAAGAAAATTGCGTTGACTTCCCTGCGCGGGAATTTTGAAATCCGGTTCAAAGACGACGACCGTTTGATTCAGGAGATTGATTCGACGAATCACGACGAGCTCGTATTTTTCACAGACAAGGCGCAAGTCTATAAATTGATGGCATGGGAAATTGAAGATCACCGGCCTTCGCAACTCGGCGAATATGCGCCGAATTTACTGGAGCTCGATGAAGGTGAGAAAGTTGTTTTCGTTCACTCCACTCTTGAGCCATTTGCCGGAGAGTTTTTGTTTGTCTTTGAGAATGGCAAGGGTGTGCGAGTGGATGCCTCTCATTACGAGACCAAGCAGCGTCGCCGTAAACTTATTAACGCGTTCGATGACTCTTCGCCTTTAGTTGGCATGGCTTTCTTGCCCGAGGGCAGCGATTTATCGTTCGCTGTGAGATCCGTAAAAAATAAACTGCTGTTGTTCCAAGCGTCTCAGGTCGTGAAAAAGGCAACGCGTACTGCCCAGGGAGCCGCAATCCTACGTGCCAAAAATGACAGCCTAATCACATTTTATACAGAGAAAGATTTGTCATTTATCAGAGACAGAGAATATTACCGCATTAGAAAACTACCGACAGCAGGCCGCTACATCCGAGAGGAAACGATTGAGGAGCGTCAATTGACGCTCGAAGAGCCCGGAGAATGATATGAGCCAACCTCTGCTGGAAAGCACCGGTAGACGCAGAATTCGCCCTAAAACGCTTATACATGTGGGCGTTATCATTGCGCTCGCTGTCACTATTGTATTCATTGCCCTGGCTATTCAAAAACCGCGCTTGCCCTTCTCATTGTCTGACTACGAGCAAGCATATGCAGCTGGCGACGATGACCGTGTATTTGAGATTTACGATAGAATTCGCGGGAAACGTGCTGACCTTCTTGGAATATC
Organism: Clostridiales bacterium DTU023; assembly: GCA_001512945.1. Lineage (GTDB taxonomy): Bacteria > Bacillota > Clostridia > Saccharofermentanales > DTU023 > UBA4923. Next base: position 23,123 of record LFTF01000129.1, read on the forward strand.
GCAAACGGTTCGTGTGACGCAACTGATTGCTGAAGCCGAAAAAATTATAGATCGCATTGAGCAAGACGCAGGCAATAAAAGTAAGGCCCTCATATTATCCGCTTCGCAGGGCGGCAGCCTGTCCGAGCAATCAATTGCGTGGCTCGATCAGTACGCGGCCATGACAAGCCACCGCATGTCCGAGGCTGTGCTGGAACAAGTAACACGGTATTTTGACGGTGATATGGATCAAGATAAGTTCACGCATTTTTTGAATGAGATGTTACGGGTTCCCCACCTTGTACGTGAGTTTGAACCGCTTAAGAGTCGCCATGAGGACGTTACGCAAATAAGCAAGCTCTTGCAAGAAGCGAACGATGCGGCGGGCCGAGGCAATCTATATCAGGAAGCGTCGGTACTCTCGAAAATCATAGAGGAAAAGAAGCTGTTAGTATTTGAACCTGTATCTTCTTATCTTGAAAACCGGCTTAAGACTGTCCAGTCGGCATACTACGCGGAACAGATTATTCTGATTCGCGAGGAGATGTCGCTTGCAAAAACGTACGATGCGTCTATCCGCATAAAACGGATTATTGGATGGTTTCCTGATGATCACGAGCTTCAAGATTTCTACGATATCTGTATAAAAAAGAATCCCGAACGCATCATAACGTGGTGGAATCCGGTTGAACATATCGCAATTAAACCAATCATCGCGGATGCGGAGCGCGCGTTTGACGGTGACCGGTTTTCAGCGTCGGCTGGCCGTGAACTAATTCTCGCTGTTGAGTTGGAACGAGCGCTGGGACAATTGTATGACCACGACTATGTCCTTGTTGACAGCCGTTCATTTGTTTCAGCTGATGGAAAACTTCGCGGTATGCCGTGCCCTGCAGGTAAAAAACCTGTTGTCCTTGTACTGGAGGATTTTTACGGATCATTGCCACGGGCGGAAAGCGGTATAGCATGGCGTCTCGACGTCAATCAGGAAGGCTGTGTCACAGGTGTTCTACTCGATTCCAGTGGGGAAGAACGCGCAGACACACGTTACTCTGCGATTGGCATTGTTGAAGAATTTATCGCAAGACATCCTGACTTCTCGTTTAACGGCGCGACAGGCGCTATCGCGGTCGTTGGCCAGTATGGGATTTTTGGGTACCCCGTGTCTGATATCCAAGATTTGGCGCTCCGGCGTGAAGCGATGGATCTCGGGATTGCCATTCCCGAATCATTAAAAACTGATTTTGCGTTGAACCGTTCAAAGGTTCACGAGGTAGTCAAAGCGTTGAATTCTAAAAATTGGACGCTCGCGAGCGGTACGTTTGACCGTTTGCAATTGCCCAATGTCACACTCCAAACAATTAGTCAGGATCTCGCGATGATGGAGCGGTGGGTTGTTCCCTATACGGGGGAGCTCTCAACGCTTTACTGCCCGTTTGGCGAACACGTTGAGTTTGACGCTAAAAAAGTCGCGCTTATAGCTGAAGCGGGCTATACGCTCCAGAGCGGTTATGGATCCTGGGCCTATTGGAACCAGAATCGCGCTCATGTATATGTGTCAAGGACATTTTTATCAGGTGACGGGTTAAAACAGTCGAGTATTCATAATCTGAATCGATTCTTTGACACACGCGCAATTATCGAAAGCAACGTCAGACCAGGCTGAGTTATATGCTTTGTGAAATAGGGTGTGTCAGATTGTTACGTGGTCGGGCACGCTAGCGTCAAGGTGATGGGCATTCTCAAAAAATTCCCGGTAAAGAGCCAAAACCGCGCGCTGTTTCTCATAATGTCGCATCATAAACAACATGCTGATCTCAAAGTAGTCGAGTAGTACCATTTCAATGCTGATTTGCTCTTTTGCCATAGCTGTGGTCGCTCGGGACATGACGCCAACTGTGTCGCGCATACCTTCACCTACGAGCATGACGATAGAGAGTTGCCGTACGACCGTCACCTGATCGAAACCAAGTTCCGAATTCAAACGGTGGCGAAGAACCAGCTCACGCTCCAGTGGAAAATGATCTTCTTTGACAACCACGCTCACGGAGTCTATCCCGGTCGGCACATGATGGACATTGATCCCCAACTCAGAAAAAATCGATAGTATCCTACTTAGAATACCAATCTCTTGATTGATCAGGACGCGTCGTAGATTGATGGTGCAGAAGTGATCTGCCGCGGCGATACCGGTCAGAACTCCGTCAATGTGAGTTCGCTCGGCGACAATATGCGTGCCGGTTGCGAGCGGATCGTTGGTATTCCTGATATGAATGGGGATACCGGTCCGTATGACGGGCTCGAGAGCTTCAGGATGGATGATAGAGAAACCGATGTAGGCGAGTTCGCGCATTTCCCTGTAACTCATCTCTCTTAACGGTAGAGCATGTTCAACAAGCTCGGGGTTGACCGCCAGGACACTGTCGCGATCCGTCCAGTTCTCATAAAGTCTGGCCTTAGTAGAGGCCGCGAGAATAGCGCCCGTTATGTCTGACCCCCCGCGTGAAAACGTAATGGTGTCACCGTTCGGTGTTCTGCCAAAAAATCCTGGGAAAACGATGATCGATTGTGTTAGCGCTAGATGAGCAAGATTATCGTACGTTTCGGGAAGGATTTCCGTGATTCCCGACCGATAAGAAAGAACGAGCCCCGCGTCGCGCGGGTCGAGCACACACGCATCGACGCCGATTATATTGAAATAAGCTGCTACCAGGTGTGCGGAGATGAGTTCCCCCATTGCCAGAACACACTCTTTTGACGAGGAATCTTGGGCATCAATGCCCGCAGACGCCGTATCGAGTTTGTCAATCAAGTCGTTAGCAACACAAGAGGGGAGAGTGAGGCCGTAAGCGATTCCCTGTATGCGTTCAGCGAGGGCTTTCCGCTCTTTTGTGCCGTCGTACCCAGATTCTCGTTCATGGACAAGCGCGATTAACAGGTCGGTCATTTTAATGTCGGGGAGGACATTCTTGCGGACTCCAGGCGCTGAAACGACCATAATCTTCCGTTCGCAGTCGTCCAGTATGATTGCGCATGATTTTTTGATTTGTTCAGCGTCTGCAAGCGAGGAACCGCCAAATTTACATACAATCATGTGTAGCTCCTTCTTGTGATGTGGAATGTAATGACCTGTCATACAAATCGTTCCACTTTTGACGTCCCCCCAGCGTGATTAACCATGATTCAATAATCCGTTTCAATCGCACTGTAATGATTTCTTTGTGCGATCGCTTTTCGGTAAAAATAATCGGGATACCGGCTTTTTTGGCGGACCATACGTCGGTCAAAAGTTGATCGCCTATCATAATCGCATGATGAGGAGCGCATTGTCGCTCAGTTAAGTCTCCTTGAATTGCCCCGATACCCGGTTTTCGCGCGTTGGCAATGAACTCTACATCAAGCGAGGCAGCAAATGATCGGGCGCGATCTTCTCTGGCATTGGAAACGATGACGGGATGCATGCCAGTATCGCGTATGCGTGTGATGATCTCCACAGCGAAGTCATCACATTCCCTAGATCCGTGGCAGACGAGAGTATTGTCGATGTCAAGTAACACGATCCTAAACCCCTGGTTTGCCAGATTGGCAAAATCGATGGTTGCAGGGGATGTGACAATCCTATCGGGAAAAAACTGGTCTCTCACCCATCGTGAAAGCGAGCATTGTTTTCTTGTATTATCCATTATTTCCGGGGCATCCTCCCTGTTTTTGTTGCGCGTTCAATAGTCTGTATATCGTACTCTATCACGATTGTGCGGCTATTTTGATGATTGTTGCAAGAAAACCTGAAGACAATGTATTATAAATGCCTTCTGGAAGCTTGTGGACGTGTCGGTTGCGGTAGATGACTGTTTCCCGTAAAATGGCGTTATCGATAAGTACACGTGAATGTGATGGAGGTAATTATGATTAGTGCGGGTGATTTTCGCAATGGAACAGGCTTCGTCCTCGACGGGCAGCCGTGCCAGGTTGTTGAGTTTCAGCACGTTAAACCTGGAAAAGGATCTGCATTCGTTCGTGTCAAATTCAAAAATTTGCAGACGGGGAGTGTTGTGCAAAGGACATTCAATCCTTCTGACAAATATGAATCGGTTCAATTGACCATTCGCGATATGTCGTATATCTATTCGGATGGTGACCTCTATTACTTTATGGACCAGTCGACTTATGAGCAGATCCCGATCAGTCGCGACAAGCTAGAGCACGCGCTACCGTTTCTCAAAGAAGGCATGGTAGAGCGTATCGTGTCATGGGAGGGAGAGATCCTCGAGGTTGAACTTCCTAATACAGTGGAACTGGAAATTACCGAGTGTGAACCTGCCGTTCGCGGTGACACGGCGCAGAGCGCGACCAAGAATGCGACCCTGGAGACTGGCGCTGTCATTCGCGTCCCGCTTTTTGTAAACCAGAATGAAATGGTGCGCATCGATACGCGCACAGGTGAATACATGGAGCGCGCCTAATGATGGAAAGCGACCGACGTCAATACTCGATTAAAGGCGAGCGCATGATGTCGCAGGGCTTTATCGCCCAATATGCGGCGGAAGCCGCACTTCACACCAACGGTGTTTTCGGTTTGAATACCGGCCTCGTATCAGGTTTGAAAGAGGCGATCGGATTTGAAGTAGAGGGAAGCGGAGTCCGTGTTTCTTTTCGTAGCGGCGAATCGGACGATGTAATCATCACTGTTTATCTCGATGTATTGTTTGGCCATGTCATGCCAGAAGTCGCCTGGTCTGTTCAAGAACGCGTTAAATCTGATGTTGAGCGCTATACTGGTCTCAACGTTGATGCCGTCAATGTTCACGTTATCCGTGTTGTAGATGGTGAAAGCAAACTGTCCACTAACAGCGAGTCTCAAGAAACGGTACGGGAGGAATATTTATGAATCGATGGATCCGAACGATTCTTATTGTCTTTTCTTTTATTTTGTCTGTGGTATTTTTAATCTCACTATTGATGATTGTCAGCACAGATATCTTGACGGGCATGATCACCATGATTCTCGATACAGCGCAAAGGCAACCGGCCAGGACGATTGCGATCGTTGTCTGTCTTGTCGGTTTTCTCTCCGCGGTCATTTCGCTTGTCATGTCCGTGATGTCTGGGCGCCTGCGCAAAACACGTATCCGTTCGAATGAAATAGGGAACATTGAAATTGGCGTTGAAGCGATCGAAAACATCGCACTTAACGCTGCGAAGACATCTCAGTCGGGAGTCAAGTCGGCCAAAGCGCGCGTTGCACCCGCAAAGGGTGGCAAACTGTTTGTCCGCTTGGTAATCCAGGCTTTTTCCGATGTCGAAATTCCAATCATGATGACGCGAGTGCAGGAACGTGTAAAAAAAGACATCGAAAAATACACGGGAATTGAAGTAGGCAATGTCGAAGTGCGCGTCAGTCGCGTTGAAGATATTGCACCTCGTGTGGAGCGCTGATTATTTATGAATAGGCAGGAACCCCCGAATAAACAGAAAGGCGAGGAACGATTCATTGCTTCACCCGGTTTGACCGGTGCATTGATCGCATTTGTATTTTCGCTTCTTTGGATGATATTTGGTTTCTGGAAATTTCTTGTTATTCTACTTCTAACAATCATCGGTTACTATGTTGGATTCCGCTATTTCAGTGACCGTGAATCGATAAAAAAACTAATTGACAAAATCTTGCCACCCGGCATGTTCAGGTAGCAAGGAGGCAGATAATGAGTCGACATACAGCCCGTGAAAGAGCATTCAAGTTTCTTTATCAGCGGGAATTTCATCCAAAAAAAGCAGGGCAGCAGAAAGATGAATTTCTTATATTGGACCCCATCCAAGCGCCCGAGGACCTTGACTATTTTGAGCAATTAGTTGACGGGGTGACTGCCAACCGGCAAGAAATAGACGTGATCATCGAGAAATATCTTCGTGGTTGGACAATGGAGCGTCAGCTCCTGATCGATCTGTCTATCCTTCGGATTGCTATTTACGAGATGCTATTTGATACAGAGGTTCCAGTAGAAATTGCGATTTCTGAAGCTGTTATCTTCGCAAATGAATACGGGACAGATGAATCTCGTGCCTTCATCAATGCTGTATTGGGTAACATTGACAAGAATGAAATACAGCGAAAAGAGTCGTTAGCTCCGGAAGAATGTTGTCAGTGAATGAACAAGGTTATTACAGTCACTGAACTCAACCGTGCCGTCAACGACCGGCTTTCGAATGATCCTGAACTTGGTAAAGTTCGTGTTCGAGGAGAAATATCAAGCTTTAAAAAATATCCTTCGGGGCATGCCTACTTCACTCTGAAAGACGAAAATGCTTCAGTTTCATGTGTCCTGTTTCGCCAATCGGCACAACAAGCGCCGGATCGGATGCGCGATGGAATGCA
>LFTF01000065.1:0-6122 GCA_001512945.1 Clostridiales bacterium DTU023
CTGGTAAATTCCTCGCTCTCAGCGGGGATTGGGTCCGGGAGGACCTCGATGGTCAGAGGTTCATCGGGTGTGTAATTGTTGTCAACGCGCGCACCAACACAGTATGAGTCTGGCAGGTAGGGTTTATCCATCATGCGGTCGCGGATGAACTGGCGGTCCTGACCTGATAAAGGGCGAGGGCCGTGGAGATAATTCAACATCTCAAGCCCTGCATCGCGATCCTTGACGTACGTTTTTAGCGCTGTGATGAGAAGTGCGACGGTGCCTTCCGGTTTTGTGATCATGTCTGGCGCGACGGCCAGAAACTTGTCATACGTGTCCGGAAAATCCGAGAAGTTAATCAGCATAGTAATGTCCCCTTTTGTTTTTTTCAGTCTATCATATTTACTTTGCGATGGCGTCAAACCCTTTGAGCCATATCTGATTCGAAGTTCCGAACATATAGTTTAAGACCAAGACGTCCGTAATCTCGTTGTCCTTTACGAGTGTGCTGATGCTCCGCACGTAGTAGCGGGGATCGATGACGTATATTTCGTCGAAATGATTGGCCAGGTAAGGCACAAAGGCATTTCCGAACGAATCCTTGACGACGAGAATCTTGCGACCACTTGTGTGGTTCGTCACAACCTTGAGAAGCGCACGGTCGCCTCCGGAAAAGTTGAGATAACTGTTACCGCCTTTAATATTTTCGTCGTTCATGCGTATTTTATAAGAAGAGGCCATATCACTTTGGTCCCAAGCAGTGGCCGTGTACGTTGCGTTGGGGCGCCATCCTTCGGTCGTGTCAGGATTGTTTTTCAGGATTGCGTTTTTCGATACGCGGTATAGTGAGCCGAGATAAGTGCCTTCCAGTTCATAATGTTCCATATCTGAGAGTGAGACTGCGTCTAGCCCGGCAGATTCGCAGAATGCGGCGTAGGCATAATAAGCGCCCAGCCCTGTCCAGTGGTGGTCCGTCCTGTAGTAGATGTACTGGTCGCGGTGGAGGAGGAGTTGCTCATACGCTTTGACGCTTTGAATCCCGGGATCGAGTGTATCGCGGACAATCCCTATACAAAGTTTCTGTGAGGAATAACCCGAATGATGTTCGTCGGGGGCGAACAATTCTATCGCTGTCGGAGCGACCAGGCTGTAAAGTTGCGTTCCCTCTCCAAGTTTGCTGTCCAATGTATTCAGCCGTTCCGCGTATGCTTTGAGTTTGTCTTCATTTCCGTAATACCGTTCCATAGCGCGCTTGTTGATAATAAGAAGGAGCTTGGTCGATACGACTTCATCGGTCGGATCCAAAGGCGGCGGTTCAGGAGGCAACGTCGTTTGCGGTGTCGTTGGGGAGGTTTCCGTTATTGCTCCGGAAGGAGTAATTGTTGGTGGTGATGTCGGTTCGGTCGGCAGTGGATCTGTCTCTTCCGGTATGGGAGCGCCTTGCTCGTCGGGAATTAGGTAAATACCAAGTCCATCGGCATTGAGGTTGGGGTACGCGATTTCGCGCCAGCTTTTCCCCGCGCGGATAAACGAGCTGCGGAAAGGAAACTGGTCGTTGTACCACTTCTCGATTTTGACGGCCTGCTGGCCCGTCAATGCGTCCTCATATTGCAGTTCTGGAAAATGGTTCAGATACCTTCCTTCGTCTTCGGAGATATCCTGCTCTGGTACGATCACGTGCAGAACGCCGATCACGAGTAGCGTCACAAGAAAAGCGACGATGGTGATTGTTTGATTTATTTGTCGTTTTTTCATAGTTACTCCACAAAATAGGATGCTAAAAGCGGAAATACAAGAACGGATTGTAACTTGACGCTACGAGGGAGGCAGTTGATATAAGGAGAAGCAGAATCACGCCAGCTGTCTGCAGAATACCACCGACCGCTGAATACCTGATCCGTCTCAGTGGATGCTTCATTTTTTCCTTGATCCAAGGGAGGATCGGTGTCGCAAAGATGATCGCCACGACAATAAACAGGATATGCTGTTTCCAAAGGATTTTTGCCTCGATATCGGCAAATCCCGCGAGACCCGGTGCGAACAGCCGTCCAATAAATGTGAAGAAACGCGATGTTTCTGTAAAATAGAACAGACTCCAACCAAATATGACGGCTGGCATGGTCAGGATATGACCGAGTACACGTGGAATTTTGTCTTGGTAAGGTAGGATGAATTTTCGTTCAAACATCAAGAGCAAAAAGTAATAGAGCCCCCAGATGATGAAGTTAAGGTTTGCGCCGTGCCAAAGGCCGGTGAGGAACCACACAATAAATGTGTTGCGGAGTCTATGTGACCTGTTACCACCAAGCGGGATGTAAACATAGTCTCGGAAAAAAGTGCTAAGCGACATATGCCAGCGCCGCCAGAAATCGGTGACTGTGGAGGCGATATAGGGGTAGTTGAAGTTTTCGAGAAAATGGAATCCAAACATGAGCCCGAGTCCGATTGCCATGTCGGAATAGCCCGAGAAGTCAAAATAGATCTGAATTGTAAACGCGATAATGCCAAGAAGTGCCGTCGCGGTGCTGATCTGGGCGAAATGGTCCGACTCAAGACATAACGCGACAATCTCACTGGCATAGTTGGCGATCAGAACTTTTTTGGCAAGACCAACAAGAAAGCGTGAGATCCCCGAGACCATCCCGTCAAGTGTGATTTGTCTGCGTGACAATTCCGTCTCTACGTCAGCGTAACGGACAATTGGACCTGCGATCAGCTGCGGGAATAAGGACACATATAGTAAAAATCGGGCAAACGACCGTTGTGTTTTGATTTCGCCTCGGTAAAGATCAATGATGTAGGTCAGCGCCTGGAACGTATAAAAGGAGATTCCAATCGGCAGCGAGAGCTCAGGCACCTTGATATTAATGAATGGCAGCGTGTTTAGTATCTCGATAAAAAAGCCTGTGTACTTGAAGAAAATGAGACTTGCGAGCGCAATCACAATGGCCGCGACGAGCCAGAACTTGCGCCCTCGATTATTGTGCGTGCGTCCCAGCAGCAAGCCACACAGCCATACGACAAATGCAGTGATAATGAGTAACACGACATAGACCGGTTCGCCCCAGGCATAAAAGAAAAGTGAGGCGGCCAGTAATATGGCGTTTTGAATGTTCGTTTTTGTTGTCAACCAGACGCAGAGCAGGCAAAGCGGTAAGAAGACATACAAAAAAATTAGAGATGAAAATACCATGCTTGTTTCTCCATGCCCCTCATTGTAAACGTTACGTATTTTGTGTCAACAAATTTTTATTAGTCAGTGTGCGCTGCGGCTTGCAAGATCGTGGCATTAGGTGTTTCGATCCAGGCAAGGAGCAGGTCGACGACCGCTCCGTAGCTTTTTACGCCGTCTTCTTCCTGGTTTGCCTTTAGGTAAGCGTCGTTTATCTTCTCAGAGACAACAGCGATCTCTGTCTCGAATGCTTTCCAGTAAGCTGATTCGGCATTGAGATCACGGATCACAGCAGGTGATAGTTCTTCGACGTAGGCCAGATTCCACCGATCGCGATCCTCCGCCCACAGGCGATTGCCCACACTTTTCCAGGCGCTGATCAGACCAGAATATTGCCAGACGGGGTCTGGATGGTGAAAGCAGCTCAGAAGCGAGGCAAAATCACCATCGCCTTCTCGCGCAAACCCACGAGAGTGCGCGATTTCATGGGCGGCGGTTGCGGGGATCATGAAATCGGGCTGATCGATGTTGATATTCGTTTCAACAAGCAGTGGCATATAGAGGCCGACAATGTTTGTGTAGGACCAGTAATGTGACAGGAGTACGCCTTTAGGTTTCGCGCGGACGCTGCTTTGGAGAGACGGCCATACGACAGATGCCTCTTCCCAACCTTCAAAGGCGGTATTTTGGATGTGATTCAGCGAGCCCATGCTCAAGACGCCGTCTTCGTCTTCAGGGAGTCCTTCTCGCACTTCAACCGCGGCTCTTGCCAGCATACGCGCGGCGTCATCGAGCTCATCGACAGAGCGCTCGCGGATATCAAGGCCCAGTGAATCAGCCAGGGGAGAGCGCGCGTAATTCATGCCATGAAATACGATGAAGAGCGAGAGCATTAACAGTGCTGTGCCTGCGACGACCACTATTGTTCTCACTGCACGCCGCCCTCTGTGGGCGCTGTTCCTTATTAGCCGGACTATGCCGTAGATCAGTAGTGCGATAAGGGCCGGGATTCCAGCCACGACGAATAACTCAGTGAGGGAGAAGGGGATTAGACTCACTGGCCATGTCCAAATCGTCGCAAGCGGTTTGAAAATATAGTCAACAAAAAAATCTGAGATGGCAGGGTTTCTAGAAGCCATCGCGCGGACGATAAGCAGTATCAGTGTGAGCAGACCGGCAATCGAAAAGAAGACAAGCGATCCCGTAAGGCGCGGACGCGCGACTTGAGGATGTTTTTTATGTTTCTTCTTTTTTATCATCAGCATCTCCTGTATTTGGATCACTCATTGTCTCATGAAGCTTGCGGCCAGATCATACATTAAGACCTGGTTATTCTATCACAGGCGCCGGATTATATAACTCAATCTGATATGATGGAAAAGAAGTTCTCGCAAGGGATCTTTGCAGGCGAAAATTCAAACCCAGAAAGGAACTGCCATGAATATACCTACCCCTCACATTGAGGCGACCAGTCCCGACGAAATCGCGAAAACCGTTCTGATGCCCGGAGATCCGCTGCGGGCAAAATTCGTTGCCGAAACTTACTTAGATAATCCCGTCCAGTTTAACAAGGTGCGCGGCATGCTCGGCTATACGGGCCACTATAAAGGGAAACGCGTGTCCGTCATGGGATCGGGGATGGGGATCCCATCCTCAATGATCTACTTTCACGAATTGTTTGCGTTTTATGATGTTGATACGATTATTCGCATTGGGAGCGCGGGTGCTATGCAGTATCACGTCCAACTGCATGATATTGTTCTCGCCACAGCCGCCAACACCGACTCAAAGATCAATGACGGCCTGTTCGGACCTTTCGCGTTTTGCCCGACACCCGATTTCGAACTCCTGACCCAAGCGTATGAGCTTGCTAAAAAGATGGGGATACGCATCCACGCAGGAACTGTTTGCTGTTCCGACCAGTTCTACCGTGAACTACCAGAAGAGGTTTCCGATAACTTGATGCGCTACGGCGCGCTTTGTGCCGAGATGGAATCGGCCGGTCTCTATATGACCGCCAGGAAGCTTGGCAAGCGTGCTCTCGGCATGTTTACAATTAGCGATCACAACTTGACGCACGAAGCCGATACACCGGAAGCTCGTCAGGAAGGTTATCGCCAGATGATGGAGCTTGCGCTCGAAATCGCTCCGGCATAAAGAAACGCGCGCCGATCGCGGGAAGCGATTGGCGCGCGCCTTAATTCACTGTTTAAAACAATCTCTAATTGTTGGAATTATTTTCCAGACACACTTTGTCTATGAATTCGTCAAGGCTGAGGGTGCCCAGATTGCCTTTGTCGCGGCTCCTAACTGAGACTGTCGCATTTTCAGCTTCCTTATCGCCTACGATCAGCATGTACGGAACCTTCGCAAGTTGTGCTTCGCGAATTTTGTAGCCTATTTTTTCATCTCGCACATCGAGTTCTGCGCGCAATCCTTGATCTTTAAGTTTGGCCTCGATACTTTTCGCGTAGTCGAGGTTTTGTTGCGAGATCGAGAGGACGCGTATCTGTTCAGGTGAAAGCCAGAAGGGAAATTTGCCGGCGAAATGCTCGATCAGGATTGCCATGAAACGCTCAAGCGCTCCGTAGGCGACGCGGTGAACGACGATCGGTCGATGTTTTTCTCCATCGGAACCAGTGTATTCGAGGTCAAATCGTTGCGGCATCTGGAAGTCGAGTTGAATCGTTCCGCACTGCCAGCTGCGCCCGATCGCGTCTCGGATGTGAAAGTCGATCTTGGGTCCGTAGAAAGCTCCATCACCTTCATTGATGGTGTATTCCATATCAAGGTCATCGAGAACATCTTTGAGAACTTGTTCGGCACGATCCCAGTCTTCTATCGCGCCCATCGCCTTCTCGGGCCTCGTCGACAGTTCAACACTGTATTTGAATCCGAAACCGCTGTAGAGATCGTCGATAAGGCGCACAATACCGCTGATCTCGTCGGACATTTGATCCGGCATCAT
>LFTF01000065.1:6155-7225 GCA_001512945.1 Clostridiales bacterium DTU023
GACTTTTCGTGCCGGTGGACCAGGCCTAGTTCGCCCATACGGATCGGCAGATCGCGATAAGAACGAGGCTTGCTTTTATAGACGATCATGCCCCCTGGACAGTTCATCGGTTTGACGGCGTAGTCTTCATCGTCAATCTTCACGGTGTACATGTTGTCCTTGTAGTGATCCCAGTGTCCCGACTCTTCCCAGAGTTTCCTGGACAAAATCATCGGCGTTTGAACGAGCACATAACCGGCCTTGTTATGCAATTTTTTCCAGTAATCGATGAGGAGATCCTTCATTATCATGCCTTTTGGGAGCATGAATGGGAATCCCGGTCCCTCTTCCGACATCATAAATAGTTCCAATTCACGTCCCAGCTTGCGATGGTCACGTGCTTTTGCCTCTTCGAGCATCGTCAGATAATCTTCGAGCTGTTGTCTGTTGGGATAGGAGATGCCGTAGATACGCGTCAGCATTTTATTTTTTTCATCACCGTGCCAATAAGCGCCTGAAACACTTGTTAGCTTGAATGCCTTGATCTGCTTTGTATAACGGACGTGAGGTCCTGCGCAAAGGTCTGTGAAGTCGCCTTGACGATAAAAAGAGATAGCCTCGTCTTCCGGAAGCGCCTCTACCATTTCCAGCTTGTAGGGTTCGTCCATCGCCTTTACAAATTCGATCGCTTCATCACGCGGGAGCGTGAAACGTTCAATTTTATAGTTAGCCTTCGAGATCGCTTTCATCTCATTTTCGATGGCCTCGAGATCTTCTGTTGAGAATCCCCCTTCACGGTCGAAGTCATAATAGAAACCATTTTCGATCGCAGGGCCGATGGCCAGTTTTGTCTCGGGCCAAAGACGTTTAACCGCATGCGCGAGAACATGGGAACTGCTATGCCAGAATGCATGCATGTCCTGTTCGTGCCTGTCGCTATCGCCTTCTGGCGTTGTTGTTATCTTGTCAACCTTTTCTTTCGCGTTGCCTGCCTGTGGCAACTCAAGACGCTGTTCCTGATTTGACATGTCAGTTCCTCCTTTATATTAGTAATTCCCCGGCGTGATATGCGCCGAAGTTTGTGCTCTCAT
>LFTF01000065.1:7336-14873 GCA_001512945.1 Clostridiales bacterium DTU023
GATCCTATTCCGTGGGCAATATTGCCGAGCTTGAGCACTCGGGGGAAATATTGCATGTGTCCCGTCGTGTGTGCGGTGATCAGCATCGCGAGTTCATCGGGATGCACACGCGAATTGTTGCGCATCATGTAGCCATCCGTCTCGGGGGCAGCTGAATAAAAACGGTACCAGGCGCCATAGGCATCACCCAGTCCGAAGATATGTCCCGCTTCGTGCGCTGCCACCTGAGGGAGTCTCCGCCGAGCGGTATTCGTCGGAATAACCATATAGCCGGGGTGTAGGGGACTCCAGTTGAGCCCGATGCTTTCGAATTGGCCGGTTCGGAAAAACCCCCAAAATCGTCTGATCAGAGGGCTTGCCACATGGGCGGGGAGGATGAGACTTGGCTTGACGTAGATTCTGACAGGCCTTCGTTTGCCTGAGAGTCCGCATCTTAACGTAAGCATAGCGGGTGTGAGACGCTGTTCGCTGATTCGTTCGATATGAACGCTGACTCGAAGATGTGACGCATTTGAATGATTGTACGCAACGCCAAACTGGTCACAATATTGGAGAAGCGAGACTCGAAGCGAATCGGTCAGCATAAATTCGCCCGACCAGTTTCGCGTAATCCCGCGCTCTATCACGTCGCACACAGGTTCTTCTGATGCGGCAGTCTTATCGATTGGCCGGAGGGCGCGCCGGTTGTAAATGAAGAGACAGTCGATGACTAGCCCGTCTTGCGAATACGAAACGATAACCGGCTGCCTTGTTAGGCTTGTCATAATCGTTCTCTCAGAATCGGGCTTCGGAGGATCATAGGCGGTGGCTCGCGAACCACGCGTCAAACTGGGTAATGTCTGCGTGCCAGGGAATGGAAGGCTGAGCGCCCGAGCGTGTTACCGAAATGGCGGCCGCTTTTGTGGCGTAGTCAATCGCAGGCGTAAGATCATCGATTGAAGGGGAGAAGCGGACAGTTGAATTATTCCGTTGTGTGATCATACGATCGATCTCTGCTGCCAGTGTTCCGTTAAAGCTGTCTCCCGCCGCAGTGGAATCGATCATCTGCACGCGATAAGCGGGGAAATGTGCCGATCCCTTGTTGTTCATGATAAGTGATCCGTGTTGGCCGAGTGTGACGATAAGCGTCGAAAGTCCCAAATTGAGTAACACATTGCCCGCCTCGAGCCATTGTGCGCGCTCGTCCGTGGGTTTACCTGACAGGAGTGATAACTCGCTTTCATTGGGTGTCATCAGATCAACGTACTGGTAAAAAAAATTCGGCAGTGCGGTCGCGGGTGCCGGGTTTAAGATACAGAATACGCCCTCTTCGCGGGCGATCATGATTGCCTTTTCGACGGCCTTGAGCGGAATTTCGTGTTGAAGGAGCAATACATTGGAACGTGCTATGAGAGAGCGGTACGACTCGATATCTTCCGGAGTGAATGTGCCGTTCGCCCCAGGGACAACGATAATGCGGTTGTGACCACGCCGGTCAACGGTAATCGATGCAATGCCGGTAGGAACATCCTTCACTTTCTGGATGTGCGTGATATCGATTGGATCTTCTGCCATCGTACGCAACAGAGCATCGCCAAAGGCATCGTCTCCAATGCGTCCCACCATGACGACATCGGCTCCGCTGCGTGCGGCCGCTACAGCCTGATTGGCGCCTTTGCCTCCGGGAATTTGACGAAACTCTTTTCCCGTGACGGTTTCACCTTGTTCCGGTGCTCTTTCTGTCGTGACAACGAGATCCATGTTCATGCTGCCGATAACTGTGATCATAAACGTATCTCCCCAGTTTGCTTTGTGCTGTTTAAAGTCAGTATATCATCGTGCTTGGACAGACCGCTGTCTGTAAATAGGCGACTTTCGCAAAAGAGGAAAGTTTCAGTATAATAACAGGAGTTGTGTGTTTTGACAGAGCGGCATAATGATATAGGTGACAATGGATATCTTCGGAATCGTGACCCTCCTCGGAGGGCTGGCATTATTCTTATACGGGATGAGAGAGATGAGCGAAAGACTGATGCTCGCATCAGGTTCGCATCTTAAAGGGATGCTTGAACGCCTCACCTCCAATCCCGTCAAAGCTATCTTCCTGGGTGCGGGTGTCACAGCTGTCATGCAGTCTTCGTCCGCTACGACTGTCATGGTTGTTGGTCTCGTCAACGCAGGATTGCTGCCCCTGTCGCAAACGGTTGGACTTATCATGGGAGCCAATGTCGGGACAACGGTGACAGCCTGGATCCTGAGCCTTGGCACAATCGGTGCCGGGAATGCCTATCTCAAGTTTCTGAATCCGTCATTTTTTGTTCCAGTCATTGCCATTGTCGCCGTCTCGACTATGATGTTTATTAAAAATGAGCGCAAATACAACGTAAGCCGGATACTTGCCGGATTCGCGATCCTCATGTTCGGGATGCAGACGATGAGCAGCGCGGTAAGACCCCTCTCGGAGAATCCCGCTTTCCGCCAGCTGTTCGTCACATTTTCGAATCCGATTCTTGGCATGCTGGTCGGGGCATTGCTCACTGCCGTCATTCAGAGTTCGTCGGCTTCTATCGGTATCCTTCAGGCATTTACACTGACGGGAGCGCTTACCTACGGAGCTGCGCTACCGATCATTATGGGACAGAATATCGGGACATGCGTGACTGCGCTCACGAGCAGTATCAACACCTCGAAAAACGCGAAACGCGCCGCGCTGATTCACTTAACTTTTAACGTTATGGGGACGGTCGTATTTATGTCAGGGTTCTACCTTGTAAATTACCTCTGGCCTTTCACCTTCCTTGATAAAAGCCCGAATGCAGTCGATATTGCCATCATAAACACCGTCTACAAAATCAGCGCCACGATCCTCTTTTTGCCGTTCCGTGACTGGCTCGTCAAATTTGTGACGTGGATTACTCCCGCAAAAGCAGGCGAGAAAATCGACCTGTTAGAAGAAATGGACGTGTTTGCGGCGCTCGACTCCCGTTTCTTAGAAACACCGGGGTTTGCTGTCAGCCAAAGCCGTCAGCTTGCCAACCAAATGGCAGAGCTTGTTCGGCGCCAGTATGAATTATCTGCCCGTTTGCTCGAGAATTACGATGCACAAGGGTATCGTGACAACCAGATCATGGAAGATCTCATCGATCAATACGAAGATCATCTCGGCACATATATGATCCAAATTAGCGCGCGCAAACTCACCGACCGAGAGAGTCGTGAGCTGACCCTTCTGATGCAAAGTTTGAGTGACTTTGAGCGGATCTCGGATCATGCGCTCGGCATTGCCGGTTCAGCCAAAGAGATGCATGACAAGCAGATCCGTTTCTCAGATGCGGCGATCAGTGAACTGGCCATCTACAAACGCGCAGTGAGTGACCTTCTTGATACCATGGTCAAGGCTTTTTCGAATGATGATCTTGAGCTTGCGATGCAAGTCGAACCGTTGGAAGAAGTTATTGACGGGTTGACCGATGAGCTGCAGGCACGACATGTTCGGCGCTTGCAAGATGGTTGCTGCACAATCGAGCTTGGGTTTATTCTGATAGATACACTGACAAGCATGGAGCGCATCGCCGATCACTGTTCTAATATCGCTGTCAGCATGATTGAGTTGTCACGCGAGAGTTTAGATCATCACGCATTCCTGCAAAGCTTTAGAGCGGAAGAAGCGTTCCGCATAATGTTTGAGCAGTACAAGAAGAACTACGAGCTCCCGGCCTTGCCGGCTTCCGATTACGCAGGGCAACTCTCTATGGAGGAAGCGCTACCGGAAAAAACAGGGCGGACAGATTAATCGACCGCCCCTGTTAGTTACTCGATTTTTTCGCCTTCAAACGTACCCTTGGACCCCATAGCCTCCGCGGTGCCGCTGATGCGTTTGCCGTCGTCCGACAAAGTACCCGTAAGAGATGCCTTCACGGTGAAGACGACAAAATTTATGGAAGTCTCGAAGGTGACTGTGTTGCCGTTGATTATCCCGTTGACAATATCGTTATCCTTGCCTGATTTTTCATCGTGCATAACACCGTGGAAAGTGTCGCCTTCAACTACGATATCATTGATGCTGGGCAGGTCGCCAAAAGAGGTGTGCGCGATGATTTTCCATTTTCCTTGAATTGGATGCATAATTGTTCTCCCTTTTTATTTTGTTATCATTCTGAAACTATTTATGGTCTAACCAAACAGCGAAAATGCTGCGAAGAGTCCGGCAGCCAGTGAAGAAATCAGTGAAACGACGGTGATCTGCGTATTGATCGAGGGGCCTGCGGTGTCCTTGAAGGGATCACCGACCGTGTCGCCGATGATCGTTGCTTTGTGGGCCGTGGAACCCTTGCCTCCGAAATGACCGGCCTCCACGTATTTTTTCGCATTGTCCCACATGCCGCCCGCATTGCTCATGAGGAGCGCGAGAAGAACGCCGCTCATAATGTTACCGGCAAGGTATCCCGCGATTGCATAAACTCCGCCGATGAAACCGACGAGCAGTGTAGCGCCGATCGCCATCAATCCGGCCGGCAATAATTCTTTGAGCGCGCCGACTGTTGCCATATCAATACAGCGGTTATAATCGGGCTCCACACCCGGTTTCCCTTCTTTTAATCCCGGAATTTCTTTGAACTGACGGTGAATCTCCCCAACCAAGCGGTCTGCGTTCCGGTTTACTCCCATCATGAGCATGGCAGAGAAAACAGCCGGAACACCCACGCCGACAAGCATACCGAAGAATACGAGGGGGTCGAGGATGTCAAATCCGGTGATGATATCGGCTCCGAGGATATTGGTCAACGTTTCGCGGTAGGCGGCCAATAATGCGATGACCGTTAGTCCCGCTGCCCCGATGGAGAACCCCTTTGTAATGGCTTTGGCTGTGTTGCCCGCGGCGTCAAGTTCGTCTGTGACGCGCACAACTTCCTCGCCCAGTCCACTCATCTCGCTTAGACCGCGCGCATTGTCGACAATGGGACCGTAAGCGTCATTCGCCGTTATCATACCAATGATGGAGAGCATGCCGACCGCGGAAAGAGCGATTCCGTAGAGGGCATACTCCGTTCCCAGAGGTTCACAGATTTTATAAGCACCGAGAGCGGCGCCGGCAATGCCGATCAGAGACGGGAAACTCGAAAGTAATCCGTAGCTGAAACCTGAAAGGATCGTAAATGCGGGACCTTGTTGAGAGATACGTGCTACCGCCTGGACGCGCTTGCCTTCGTCGGATGTAAAGTACTCAGATGAAATACCGATGATTGTCCCGGCAAGAAGTCCAATCATAGCGGCGCCCCAGAGACGTAGCTCAAATTGGAAAATAAAGCTGCACGCAAGCGTTAGGATTAGGAATACACCGGTCGTGATGTACGTGCCTCGATTGAGGGCCCTTCCGGGACTGCCGCCTTCCTTAACATTCGAGAAAAACACACCGATGATCGACGCGAGAAGACCCATAGCGGACGCCATGAAGATGAAAGGCGCTTGATTTAGGTCGAGGGCAAGAATTAACGCGGCTGCGATAGCGGCGACGTTTGAGTCGAACAAGTCCGCTCCCATACCGGCGACATCTCCTACGTTATCGCCAACATTATCCGCTATGACGGCCGGATTTCTCGGATCATCTTCGGGGATGCCGAGTTCCATCTTGCCTGTGAGATCCGCTGCTATATCGGCTGTTTTTGTAAAGATTCCACCGCCTGCCTTGGCAAAAAGGGCCAGAGAACTTGCGCCAAAGCTAAACGCCAAGAGAAAACTGGGATTATTAGGAAAAACCAAGTAAATAATTGACGACCCCAGCAGGCAACTTCCCACGATTGCTAACCCCATGACGGCACCACCTCTGAATCCCGCTCGGTAAGCATGTGTCAGACCGCGCTGCGCTGCAGATGCCGTCTTGACGTTGGCGACCGTCGCGACTTGCATGCCCACAAGCCCTGCCATCCCTGAGAAGACAGCGCCGAAGACGTAACAGACGCCCATCAAGATATTCCCGGTAATGGATGAGGTTTGCCAGATTGGTGGTACAAACAATACGATCAGAATCGCGGTCACGAAAACAAATACTGAGAGGACACGAGTTTCCGTTTTCAGAAAAGCCATGGAGCCTTCACGGATCAGTGTTCCAAAGCGGTCAATGTCCTGGTTTGCGCTCGGAAGCTTTTTAACATACTGATAAAAATAGAAACCAACGGCGAATGCACCGAAGGATACAACAATGGCGACGATTGGCCAAAAAGCCCAGCTCATAGACTACCCCCGTGAGTATTTAATTGATGATTTATGATATCACGCGCAAAACTAATAGAAATTGCGCGCGCGAATACCTTGTCATCTTTATAAAAGTTTGTCGGCCCCTGAATAGACTTCTTCAACTTTCAAGGCTGCAGCGGCATGACCGGGCAGACGTTTTGGATTCCATTTTTTCATATCATCAAAGACGACTCCTTCTTTATGGTATTCAATGGTTCCTTTGATCTGATACGACGTTCCTTCTTTTGTTATGAAAAGCAGCGATCCTTTGCTCCCTGCAAGTATGTTTTCTAGTGTTTTGGAAAAATAGTTATTCGCAACGATCATCAATTCATCATTAAATTTTGATACACACGTCGCGTATATCGCATTGGGCATTCCGTCTGTGTCTACTGTTGTAAAAATAACGGGACCTTCACGATCTTCCCATGCTTTGTTTACTATTTCGGGTAATTCTTTCATGATTGTTACTCCTTTTATAATCCTATGCGGAGAGTTGGCTACGCCATGTTCGATATACTTCTGCAATTATACAGCAGAAAATTACATGTGAAATGACCTGAATAGTACCGGTTAAGAAGTGTATTCGGACCATGCGAGATTAGTTGAAATCACGAATCAATCGGGGATTGTGAACATGCGGCTTCTTTGTTGTGGCCGCGTGACCAATTGCGATGGCGACGCAGAAGCGTTCATCTTCTTCCATCCTCATGAGTTCACGGCAGTTGTCCGGGTCATCGGCTTTGAAGGCGAGTCGTGGCATCCCAAGAATTACGCTCGAAAGCCCCATTGATTGAGCCGCAATGGCAAGTGTCTGAACGGCGATGCCGGCATCGAGATCAGACCAGCTCGTGTCAGTCCCTGTGATAACAACGGCACACGGCGCCCCATAAAAGAAACTGTCAGCGTTGCGTTCGCGCAGCATCTTTTTCATTGCGGAATCACAGTAGTGAAAAATACGTGCATCAATTTTTCGAATGATTGTCTCGTCAGTAATGAAAGAGTAACGGAGCTGTTGACGGTCACGTGCCGTCGGTGCTGCGAGGACTGCGTCCTTCAGAATATCCATCTCTTCTTTTGTTAACAATTCGCGCGTATAGGCGCGGATACTGCTGCGTTCCCGGATATTTATCAGTGTTTGATTTTTTACCGTCATAGTGTTTTTCTCCTTTTGCGTCGAAACGACAATACTTTGTGATTACGGTTCCTGATAGATCCGTTCACAAAGGTTACTGATTCATATTTTACCAAACTTTAGGTAATACTATTTTCTTTAGCAAACACACTAGACATTCTAGTTGACATATCAATAAATAGTTAGTAG
>LFTF01000046.1:0-1904 GCA_001512945.1 Clostridiales bacterium DTU023
GTGTTTCCTTCAATCCGGATGGCGCGTGAAGCCTATGACAGGGGAGGCTTGATGCCACTTGTTCTAAACGCTGCTAATGAAGCGGCTGTTTCGCGTTTCCTTTCCAAAGATATTCCGCTGACCAGGATTTTCGATCTAATCCGCCGTGCACTCAGCCATTTTAATCACATGGCAGCCATAAAGGCACCATCGTTTGATGATATGATGAGCGCACATTTGCGCGTGATGCGCCATGTTATGGATGATAGGTTCGGCGCCAACATTTGAGTTTTGTTGGCGCAGTGTGAACTTTAGCAGAAAACAGGAGTGGTTATGACAGTACTTGGTATTCTGGCCGGGGTTTTAATCCTGGGTCTGATTATGGTTATCCATGAGCTCGGACACTTTCTTGCCGGGCGTGCTTTTGGGTTTAAAATAGACCAGTTTTCAATGTTTATGGGTCCTGTACTTTTCGAGCGCGAAAAGAATGGCATACGATACAACATTAAGGCTATTCCGCTCGGTGCCTCTGTAAGTTTCACGGGCCAGGAATCGGAATTGGAAGGCCAGGAAGACGGCCTCGGTTTTAATCCGGAGGATCCGGATCTATTCGAGAATAGACCGCGCTGGCAACGTGCGATTGTAATCGCGATGGGCCCTGTGCTCAATTTTGTAACGGCTTTTCTTGTATTCACTATTCTGTTTGCGGCACAAGGAGCAGTTGTTCCCGTAGTAGGCAAAGTGTCGTCTGACACGCTGATAGCTAGAACAGAGATCGTCGCCGGCGACCGCATCACATCCCTTAACGGTATGCATATTGCCACACCGCTTGACTTGTCACTTACCGAGATGAGTCATCAGGGACAAGAACCATGGGTGATTGGCTACCAAAATGTGGACGGCATTAAGAAGACTGTGACGGTGGTGCCTGAGAAAGCCCCGCCTCGTCCTATGCTAGGGATTACTTATTCAGAGGTAGATGGTCGTTATGTCATTGTAGCGGTCAGTCCCAGCGCCGACCTCGGCAAAAAGGGATTCATGCCGGACGATGAGGTGCTTGCGATCGAGGGCGTCCCATTCAAAGATTCGGACCGTATCACAGAATTGATCATGGCCTCGGAGGGCAAAGTTCTCGAATGTGAAATAGTGCGAGATGAAAAGCAACTGACCTTACATATCGCTCCTGTCATGTTAGAAGCGGAACGCCCGCTTGGTCTGATCTTGACGCTTTCGAAGAAGCCAGGCGACATCATAAGCCAGGGGGTTTACTACCCCGTTTCTATTGTTCAAACCACTGTGCGCGGCATAGGGATGATGTTTGCCGGTAAAATTGCGGTGCGTGACAGCTTGGCAGGCCCCATTGCTATTGTATCCATGGCGACTGATACGGTGAAACATGGCCGTTCATTTGGTGATATTGTGGCTAATCTCGCTACTCTGCTCGGCTTGTTGTCGGTTGCCATCGGCTTTACGAACCTGCTTCCGATTCCCCCGCTTGACGGCAATCACCTATTATTGCTTGGCGTCGAGGCCATAAGACGCAAACCGCTGTCAGCAAAGTTTAAAACGGTGACGGGCATGGTCGGGCTTATATTCTTTATCGTGCTGGGCGTCACGGTAATTGTCCTTGATCTCGCAAGACTTTTTGGGTGGTAATGTATGTTCGATGACGCAAGGCGGGTAACGCGACAGGTGCAGACTGGGCATGTCCTAATCGGGGGAGGTGCCCCCATTACCGTGCAGTCTATGTGTACAACAGATACACGTGATGTGAAGGCAACGGTGGCGCAGATACGCGAATTGGAGCGCGCGGGTTGCGAGATTGTGCGCGTTGCCGTTCCAGACGAAAAGGCGGCGCAGGCTTTGCGCGAAATCTGTCTGGCATCACCTATTCCCGTTATTGCCGATATTCATTTCGATCACCG
>LFTF01000046.1:1995-2300 GCA_001512945.1 Clostridiales bacterium DTU023
ATTAATGCGGGTTCGCTTGACCGTGCTTTTATTCGCGAATATGGTGGCGTCACTGCCGAGGCGCTGGCTGCGGCGGCACTATTAGCTTGCAAGCAGTTGGAAGATTTCGGATTTTATGACATCGTTTTGTCTGCCAAGGCATCATCGCCGATACTTATGATTCGCACATACCGGCTTCTGGCAGATGCCTGCCCGTATCCTTTGCATCTCGGTGTAACAGAAGCGGGGACAAAAGATGAGGGCGTTATCCGTTCATCTGTGGGTCTCGGCGCCCTGCTTGCCGAAGGAATTGGAGACACCATTCG
>LFTF01000046.1:2421-3365 GCA_001512945.1 Clostridiales bacterium DTU023
CGCACCGAAGTGCCGCTCATAAAGATTGCCGAGGAGGTGGCGGACCGACTGACGGGCATTGACGCGCCGCTGCGTGTGGCAGTTATGGGGTGTGTCGTTAACGGACCTGGTGAGGCGCGAGAAGCAGATGTTGGGATAGCCGGAGGTAAAGATGCATTTGTGCTTTTCAGGAAAGGCGAGGTAATCCGGAAGGTATCTGTCGAATGCGCAGTGGATGAACTGATGGAGGAAATCAAACAGATAATTGCGGCGCAGAAGGCCGAACATCAATCACAATAAGGCGGTGACGCCCAGGATATGAAACGGAATGACAATGAAATGACACGTTTTTGCCAGGTTATTCTCGCGGACGCACCTCGCGCAATAGATCGGTCCTGGAGTTATGCCATTCCGGATTCTCTGGTCCAGTCGATTCACGTGGGTTCGGCTGTCCTTGTGCCGTTTGGCGGTCGTAAAAACCCAGTGCGGGCCTTTGTCACCCATCTAGTTAATGAATTACCCGAAAAACTCTCTCGAAAAACAGTCAAAGAAGTCCACAGTCTTATTTCGTCGCGCCCCGCCGTGACTGCGGAGCAGCTTGCGCTCGCGTTTGAAATGAAGCGTCGTTACTACTGTACGGTTGGCGATGCTTTGAATGCGATGGTGCCTCCTGCTGTACTGGCAATGAAAGATCGATCGGTCATGGCGGCCCGCTTGAATAATCCTGACGATGCGGCGGAATTGCTGGATTCAGGCGAATTGAAGAGCATGAAGCAGGTTCGCGTCATTGAGTTGCTGCTCGAACACGAATCGGCATCATGCATGGAGATCCGTCAGGCGGTCGGCATCTCTCAAAGCGTCATCCAAGCACTTGCTCGAAAAGATATCGTTGAACTATTCCAGCAAAAGACTTCGAGAGAAATGCCGGAGGAAGCTGACCCGTCGGCTCCCGTCGCTCCGCCAGT
>LFTF01000132.1 GCA_001512945.1 Clostridiales bacterium DTU023
GAGATTGCCGCCACGGACGGCGTGATCGAGAGCGACGTGGAGGAGACCATCCGCAACATGCAACGCATCTCTAAAGAAGGCATGACCAATATGGACGATTTGCTGCTCAATATTATGTTGAACAAACAGGGGGATTGCTAATCCCCCTGTTTCTAACAAAATAAGCGTTTTGAGCACCACTTTTTCCGCATTGAATCACATGGTATAATGCGTACCGTGTAAGTCTTGCGGGTGTAGTTCAATGGCAGAACATTAGCTTCCCAAGCTAAATACGGGGGTTCGATTCCCCTCACCCGCTCCAATCATATCCCCCGAACACGGTGGGATCGATGGCAATAACGCCGTAATCTTTTGCGGGCGTAGTTTTATTCTATGGAAGATATCCTTATTTGTGGTAGTCAACCACCACGCCTCTGGCGATCAAGGTCTCAATCTGGCCGCGGTCGATGATTTTCTTGTCCAGTTCCTCATAAGCTTTTAAATCGGTTAAAGCGGGCAAGGCCATGATCGGTTCCAAATCGTTGACATGATTGTAAGAAATATTGAGGTATTCCAGCGCCGCGCATTCTGACAGAGCGGAAAGGTCCGATACTTGGTTTTTGTGGAGGCTCAGGCTGGAGATGGCTGTCTTTCCTTTTAAAGGTGACAGGTCAGTGATTTCGTTATCATCAAGGTAGACATCGCCTAGGTTTTCTTTGTCGCGCAGAAATTCGATCGAGCTAACCGCGCAATCTGTCACGATAACGTCTACCAGGGGCGCCTGCTTCAAGAAGGTAAAGTCGGAGATGTTCGTATCAATAAAGGCTACCCTGTCAAGCAGTGGCATTTCAAATTCAGATGGCATCGTTCTCACTTCCGCATAGCTGAAGCCGAAATAATTGATTTTTGCAAGCCTTGTCACCGGCTCGAAAGACGAGAGGGTTACATCACTTGCGGAAAAGTAGGACAGATTTAGTGCATACTCCAGACCATCCAAATCGGCGACAGGATAATTTTCGCCGCGGATACGAAGGTTCTTGAGTTGGAGCATATCACCTGCGGTCAGGTTGCCCTCCGGCTTGGAGAGTTCATTGCGGATGATTTTCTCCAGTTCCGGATCTTTGATGAAGATGGTCTCATCTGGATCGGACTCATCCGAGGTTGATTTCACCGGTGGCTCCGTTTGTATGGTGCCAGACGGCCCATTTGTTGTTGGAGGTTTTTCTGTTTTTGGTGAGCAGGCCGATAGAGCGCATGTCAGTATGAGGCATGCGACGATCAGCAAAATGGCGACCGGGGCTATTTTTTTTCTCATAGTTCAATTCCCTCCCATATCGAGTGGTGGTCTGAGATCATGTGGCGAAGAGTTTTGCTCATTAGGTAAGATCCGGATGGAATATTTCTTTGAAAAGTCGCATGGGATCCCTGCATGCGTTTGGCCGATTACGGTCAATTCATTATATTATATAAGCCGTATCAAGTATATGCGCAGGGCCATCGCGGAGGCGTCCAATTTCATGGCTGATAAGTTGGCTGAACCAAGCCGTTTCTTCCTGGAGGTATCCCTGTCTCAGTAGGATATGTCGGCAGATTGACCCATTAATACCCCTAATTGAGTGGCTATTTATATGACGCTTGACAGAATCAGCGAGTAAATTTGGGCGGCGCATCTTGTGTGGATATAATGGAAGCATTTCTTTTCATGCGAACGGCATATACGGGTCGCCAGAAGGACCAAAAATCAGATCGTTGAGCCGGGTGTTGTTTGTGTCATGTTGTAGGCCAGCGCGTAATATTCATTGT
>LFTF01000073.1 GCA_001512945.1 Clostridiales bacterium DTU023
GAGACAGCATCGGCGATTGAGTGGTTAACATGGATAAACTCGATAAAGAAATTTCCAATCGTCATCGATTCTCCTGCCCTAATGACTTGAAGTTTTTTGCTCGTGACTTTGGGTCTAAAATTTTCGAGCTTGATCTCAATCAACTTCATGGCCATCGGTGTCGCGTAGACGGGCACATCGAATTCCTTGAGAAAAAATGGGAGCGCCCCAATGTGGTCTTCGTGACCGTGTGTAATCAAAACACCGCGGATCTTTTCTCGATTTTCGCGAAGATACGTAAAGTCAGGAATGATGATATCAATTCCCGGCATCTTGTCATCAGGGAATGCCATGCCGCAATCTATAATCACAATATCGCCGTCATATTCAAATACGGTCATGTTTTTCCCGATTTCTCGCATTCCACCTAATGGAATAACGCGTAAAACCGGTTTATCCTTCTTAATTGTTTTAGTCTGTCTTTTCTTTTGCGAAGACACAGCTATACTAGTTGCTTGTTTCTTGTTTTGTCTCATTTTTTACTCCTATTGAAATACGATTAACCGCTTAAACAATCGGCTATCGTTAATACTCTAACGATTCATGATAACATGAGATAAATATAATCACGGGGGAAATGCTCGTTACTTCTCAAATATGAAGTCAAACGATGTCATTAGAAGTTTCGCAATCAATCTTTTCCATAATATCCGATTACAATCTCGTACTGGTCTGACTTGCGCCATTGGCGCGTTGCGTGTTAAAATGCGCAGTGTTTACCATATAGTACACAGCGCAGGAGGAAACAA
>LFTF01000118.1:0-23062 GCA_001512945.1 Clostridiales bacterium DTU023
CAGGAACAGATCCATGAAGAGATAGAAGATGCGGTTATCTACCCGATTCTCGCAGGTGATCTGTTTGACAGTGACACGAAGATTCGCATCAATCCAACGGGCCGTTTCGT
This sequence comes from Clostridiales bacterium DTU023, assembly GCA_001512945.1. Taxonomy (GTDB): domain Bacteria; phylum Bacillota; class Clostridia; order Saccharofermentanales; family DTU023; genus UBA4923. The sequence goes on from LFTF01000118.1 coordinate 111, forward strand.
TATCGGCGGCCCCCAAGGCGATACGGGCCTCACCGGACGCAAGATTATTTGTGATACGTATGGCGGGTTCGCTCGCCACGGGGGTGGTGCATTTTCCGGCAAAGATCCGACAAAAGTTGATCGAACGGGCTCCTACGCGGCGCGACATATCGCGAAAAATCTTGTCGCTGCCGGATTATGCAGTCAGTGCGAAGTTCAACTTGCTTATGTCATTGGCATAGCGCATCCAGTTTCGGTTACAGTGACAACATTTGGGACAGGTGTCCGGCATTCGGACGAGGCGCTGAGCACGCTTGTCACAAGGACATTTGATCTTCGTCCGGACGCAATTATCGATCGCTTTGATCTGTTACGTCCGATTTACACGCAAATAAGCAATTACGGTCATTTCGGCCGCCCTGAACTGGATCTTCCATGGGAACGGCTCGACGCTGTTGAGTCACTCTTATCAGATTGAGTTTGCGGGGCGTGCGGTCAGGCCAATTGAGGGAGAAAATGAGTGGCTGAAAAACAGGCTCACGATATCGACGGCACATCAGCTTTTGGCAAGCTTGTTACATTTTCAGGCACTGTTTCTCGTGTCGTCTACCGTAATGATGACAACGGCTACTCTGTCATTGAAGTGGAGGGGCAATCCGAGGAGTTGACGATTGTCGGTTCAATGCCACACATCGCGGCAGGCGATACAGTCACAGGTTCAGGCATCATAAAGGATCATCCGTCGTACGGGCCTCAAATCGTCATGCACTCGATCAATAAAGAGGAGCTGCATGGGCGCGACAGAATCGAGAGTTATCTGGCGTCAGGCGCGATCAAGGGAATCGGTGAGGCAACGGCAAAAAAACTAGTCGGTGCTTTCGGAGATGACACATTGACCGTGATGAGGCTCGAGCCCGAACGCGTCGCAAAGCTTCGCGGAATCGGCGCGAAAAAAGCGCATGACTTTAGCCGACAACTTTATGAAGATCGTGCTTACCAGGATCTCCTGCTTCTGCTTGTGCCGCATGGCATCGGGCCTGCTCGTATTCAACGGATATACAAGGTATTCGGAATCGGCGCGGAACAGGTGATTCGCGACAACCCTTTCGCGCTCGCTGAGAAGATCTCGGGTATTGGTTTCCGGACGGCAGACCGGATCTCAACAGAACTCGGCATGGGAGGCGATCATCCCGCGCGGCTTCGAAGCGCGGTTTTATTTGCGATGAGTCAGTCGCTTTATAGAGATGGAAACACAATAGAATCAGTCGGAGGAGTTGTAAATGCCCTCACTGGACCTCTTGGGGTTGATGCGCTAAAGATTGAAGCGGCAGTCGCCGGCCTGCTTAAAGAGGGCAGCCTTGTATCGGTACTGGGGATGGCCGGCAAGGATGGCAGACAAAAGGTTCAACTGTCTTCGGACTACCGTGAAGACTCGGGAGATGTTTCCTCTCCGTCTTCGGTTCCGATTGCAGATGGCAAGTGGGCAACCGCTGTTAAATCGATGATCGAGGAGAGTGTCCTTAATGACTTACCACAGGATGTCGTCGAGACGACCGGGATCGAAACCGGCGGCAGTAAACAGTCAGCCGCGATGCCGTTGTCTGACTGTCTGATTGCGCTCCGTGATACAGCCGTGATTGAACAGTCGTTGGCTCGATGTATTCGTGTGCTTTCAAACGCAACTTCCTCTAAACATCTTTTGAGCGAAAAAGAGGCTGTTCGAGAAGTGGATGCCATTGCGAGCGAAGAAGAGTTTACACCCGGAGAAGAGCAGATAGAAGCGCTCGTAATGGCCTTGACCAAGCCATTGTCTGTTTTGACAGGAGGTCCGGGGACAGGAAAAACAACCATTGTCCGTTTGCTGACGCGTATTCTGAGGCAAAGGGGTGAAAGCGTAAGTCTTGCGGCTCCGACGGGACGAGCTGCCCGACGACTTTCTGAAGTTTCACATATGCAGGCGCAAACGCTCCATCGGCTTCTATCACTTCAAGTGAGCGATGATAGTATCCCCGACGCGTCATTCTGGTTATCCGCGCAACCCATCACGTGCGATACACTTATCGTTGACGAGTGCTCCATGATCGATCTATTTCTTTTCGCGAACCTCATGACTGCTGCCCGGCCGGGAATGCGTATCCTGTTGATCGGTGATGCCGATCAGCTTCCGTCGATCGGTCCTGGGCAGGTGCTGCGCGATATTCTCCAAGTGCCTTATATTGCCCACACACGACTCACAGAAATTTATCGGCAAGAATCACATAAATTGATCAACACGAATGCACATCGCATCTTAAAAGGTGAGCCGCTCGTGCTCGAACAATCGCTAGAATCTGACTTTGTATTCATTGACTGTGACGACGAGGTCGCGATGCATGACGGTGTTGTAAAACTCTGTCGCGACGTATTGCCTAATTATTATCAGACGGATGGCATTTACGGAGCACAAGTTCTGTCGGCCTTTCGCCGAGGGACGGCAGGAGTTATTGAATTAAATCGTAGCCTTCAGAGATTGGCTCACGGAGAAATTTTTCATGCCATCGAAAGTCACGGCTATAAAATAACAACCGGAGACAAAGTGATGCAGACGCGCAACAACTATGACCTCGAGTGGACCATTCCCGTGACAGGCCGCAAAGGACAGGGCGTCATGAATGGCGAGACGGGGATTGTTCAATCGATTAGCGTAAGTGGGAAAAGTGTGACGGTACTCTTTGAAGAAGAACGTGTCGCCCTAATCGCGGGTCAAGATCTTGACGACCTCGATCTTGCGTTCGCGACGACAATTCATAAGTCTCAAGGATCGGAATATGCTGTGGAAATTCTCGTTATTCCCGCGGGCGCCCCGTCATTCCTAACACGCAACCTGCTTTATACAGGCGTGACAAGAGCCAAAGCACGTTTGTTTATCTTGACGCGGCGGCGCACGCTTAGCATGATGCTTCGAAACAATGAAGCCAACGAGCGGCGTGGAATACTTCGCCAATGGCTCCTGGAGCTTTCCCATACAACATAGAGATTTATTTCGGGACTTATGGTTGCTCGCGCGGGATGGGTTTGAGCAAATCTATTATGTTCCCTATTGTGCGGTCTGTGATCAACCCATTCAACCGCCCTTGCCCTCACCGTTTGTCTGTTCTAACTGTCTTTCGAAGCTTCCCTTCCGAATGGATAAAGAGAAAGTTTCATGGGAAGAAGACGTTCCTCTTTATGCAACCTTTTTTTATCGTGAGCCCATGTCCAACATGCTCATCTCGATGAAATTTTCCGGACGAACCGACCGGGCGCGGGCCATCGGGCCTCTGCTCGCCATGACAGTGTGTCGCAGGCATCTCAGTTTCGATGCTGTTATCCCGGTACCCCTCCATAAAAAAAGATTGGCAGACCGCGGATACAATCAGGCAACGCTTCTCGCGCAAATCATGTCTGACAAGCTTTCTATTCCCGTTGTCGAAGATTTGCTGATTCGCACAGTTGATACAAGTCGACAAAGCGAAGCACATTCAGCTGTGGAGAGATATCAGCATTTGAGAGGAGCGTTTGAAATCAACGAGTCGTTGCCTGTCCTGGAGACGCTTGCGGGGCGAACCGTGCTTTTATTAGACGATGTGCTGACGACGGGTGCAACACTTGCAGAAGCTGCGAAATCGCTCAGGGCTGCGGAGATAAAAGTGATTTGCTTTGTAGCCGCTACCAACAAAGATCGGTATTCTGCTTATGGTGATGTGTTGGAATCCTGGTGAGTGAATCTTGTAATAGTGCGAATTAACAATAGAGTTAGGATAGATCTGACGCAAAGCACCTGCATGTCATGGTAAGATAATCCAAACGTTAAAGGAGATATGATATGCCTTCTAATTGGTTGATCGCGGCTGGCCTGATTTTGCCCGGTGTTATGACGGGAATCGGCGCCATTCCGGCGCTTTTCGCAAAAAATGTTTCACGTAAATGGCTTGATGCCATGCTCGGATTTGCGGCAGGCATCATGCTCGCAGCGACGTGTTTCTCTCTGATTCTACCAAGCATTGAGTTTGGCGGCGGGCATTTAGTCGCTGTCTTGGTTACCGCAGCAGGTATATTTGTCGGCGCCCTCATGATTGACGTCATTGACTATTTCGCACCGCACGAACATTTGCTTAGCAAACATCATGAGGGTGTTCCGAGTGATTCGCTCAAGAGGATTTGGCTTTTTGTCATTGCGATTACGATTCATAATATTCCCGAAGGTATGGCGGTTGGTGTTGCTTTTGGGTCCAACAATATTTCCCACGGACTCGCGGTTGCAATAGGAATAGGTCTTCAGAATTTCCCCGAAGGACTGGCCGTTGCCGTTGCGTTGATGCGCGAAAAATACAGCGCAAAAAAGGCTTTCCTGATTGCCGCGCTCACTGGTTTGGTTGAGCCGGTCATGGCATTCCTTGGGTTTGGCCTTGTGCGGTTGTTTAGCCCGGCGCTCCCCTTTGTCCTTGCCCTTGCGGCAGGTGCGATGCTATTTGTCATCGTCGATGAAGTTATCCCCGAGACGAGCGGCGGGGGCAACGAACGCATCGCAAGCTATGCGCTTATCATTGGTTTTATCATCATGATGATTCTGGATATTACGCTCGGCTGATCGGAGCCGGTTTATTCAGCGTATATGCCGTGATCTTGCGGGTGCTCGGTCAGCTTGAAATAGCTGCGCGAGACGTCTCCAAAGCGCTCGTGGCTTAGCTGGATTAGCCTTTCCATCGTGTAAGGCGGTATTCCGAGGATCCTGTAGACGTCCAGCGCGCCAGGAGCCATTGTCTGTTGCATCAAACGTGCAAAATCGAGTTGTGACTGCAGTTCTGTGAGAAAGCTCAACATCAGAACGGGATCGTGGATAAACAGAATGATGGCGATCAGACAGGCATAGGGATCATTGGTACCGACACCTGCCTTGTATTCATCGAGCGTGAGCGTGCCATCCGGCAGGATAGCGAACAACGGCTCTTCAGGCAGGGAACACAGCATTTCACTTGAAAAAACACGTTCACCGTGCGCAATTGTATTGCGGTATACCCGGAGAGTCTCAAGCGCGGAGGTGAGGAATTCTTTTGCCAGCGTGACTGGGATGTCATCGGGTCTTTTACCGATCTCTCCCCACATCATTTTGTCGCAGATCTCGTCTTTGTCGAGTTCACGCAAGATGTTGTACCACTGGATCGCGAGACCGAACTCGACGTCATGGATGAAGATCCATGGGGGTAATTGTTTGTTGTCGGCGAGAAATTCGCGTGAATAAGAATTCTCGTTGGCAGAAGACTCAAGGTATCTGAGTTTATTCTGAAGTGTGCTCAATATGCTATTCGTGAGACTGCTCGACGAGTCGTAATAGCCTCGGTAAAAATAGTTGGCATTTGGGTCGGTGATATCGTCGCCGCTGACGGATCCAAATTTTCGAGAGATCAGATAGGCAAGTTTGGTCTTGAAAGAAGCTTCTACGTAGAGGATCCCTTTGAGAACGACCTGGTAGAAATTCATGTTCACCATGTGTGCAAGTTGCAGATCCATTATTGACGGATTGCCGGTGAATTCACGCCGGTTCAGCCCTCCGTAGAGATGTTTATTGAGATTGACGAGTGAGTAGTAGGAAAAAGTGCTGAGTGTTTCTATCGCTCGTTTCTCGTCTGTAATTTCAATGCCGCGACTCCGCATAAATTCGATCTGTTCTTTGTATGTTCGGAAGGTCTTTTGCTTTAACATAGTAGTCACCCCCCCTTAAGGATCCCGTTTATTATCTCATAACAGGGGATTATTTATGGGGCCAGAGTGTTCTATTTCTCCGGAGGAGTGTAATTGCGGTCTTTCACACGGCGGTAAGGCTCCGGTGTCGGTGCCGGCTCTCCGTCACCTTTGCCGTCCATCCACCAGCGGCCTGTAAGCGGCGAGTAATAGAGAGGCACGTCCTTATCGGCGATCCGGCAAATCCAACACTCGCCGGATCCTGCCGAGCGGGCGGCTCGGCGCCCTACGAAATTTGAATGTGTGATTTCATAATAGACACCGTCCTCCCAGGTGATTCTGAGGGGATGACGGGCGCCCGAAGCTCCCATCTCTAGAAGAACACACACAAAGACGGGTCTGCTCATGGTCCGAAAAATCCCACGGGATGAATGACATTTTCTTTTCGGATGTCATGCTCGGTGAGCGATCGGTCAGCAAGTGAGATGCCGCGTCTGACGGATAGGCCTCCATAGCGCCCGCGGAGCGTATCAATGGTTTCTTCGAGGCGCAAAGTTGCCTCTCTGTGTTTTTCGTCTTCAAGAAACGATTGCTGGTTGAGTTTTGAGGCCTGAACTAGGTTGCATGCCCGGACACCCAGGCTTCGGATCCATTGGCCTTCCTGGAAGTTATCCATGATGAGCCTAAATGCTTCGGGAGCGATCTCGGCGCAAAGCTGCGTCGCAAATCGGAGCGGTGCCTGACGCTCGAAGTTGTGGAGTTCGTAGTCACGCATGCTGATCTGAACAGTGCGTGCAGCCATACCTGAAATCCGGAGTCTGCTTGAGACTGATTCTGCCAGCATGTAGGTGACGGCCTTGATGTCCCGCTCTGTGTGAAGATCATGGCGGGCCGTGATTGAATTGCCGATTGATTTGACAGGAACTTCCCTGCCTGACTTTGCGACCTGCGACGTGTCGAGTCCGGCGGCAAATGCGTAAAGGCTGAGTCCGACCACTCCGAAGAGAACGCGCAGGAACTCCGGTCCAACTTTGACAAGCCCGCCGATCGTCCTAACGCCGATCCGGCGAAGTTTTCGCGAAGTCGCCGGGCCGACATAGAGCAGATCTTCCGAAGGCAGAGGATACACAACATCTTGATAGTTTGAGCGCGAGATGACAGTAGTGGCATCGGGTTTCCGAAGGTCGCTCCCGAGCTTGGCATAAATTTTATTCCAGCTGACGCCGACACTTACCGTCAGCCCCAATTCATTTTTGATTCGTTCACGGATTATTTCGGCGACCGCGAAGCCGTCGTCGTTGGGACAGCCGGTAAGATCCAGCCAGCATTCGTCAATCCCGAATGCTTCGACCCGGTCTGTGTACTCGTTATAAAGTTCACGCGCAATCCGGCTGTAGTAGAGGTAGCGGCTGTAGTCGGGAGGGATGAGGACGAGGTCGGGACATTTTTGCCGAGATAGCCAAATGGCCTCACCTGTTTTAACTCCGGCTTGTTTTGCAAGCTGGTTTTTTGCCAGAACAATACCGTGCCGGTTGACCGGGTCACCGGCAACGGCGCACGGCACGGTTTTTAGCGCCGGACGTCGCAGCATCTCGACGCTGGCATAAAAAGAATTCTGATCGACGTGCAAAATGACACGGTCTTTCAACGAATGTGACCTCCTTCTGATCTTCGCTACAGTTTCGGTGAGTTGATCCACCAGCGGTGCGCGATCGCATCGTAAAATAGCGTCACTGGCCTGGCTTCGATCAGGCAGACAAAGCGCCACGCCTCTGATCCGTCTTTCGCGGTGTTGCGAAGGGGTGTTTGAAGGCGCCGGCTTATGGCGACCTCCCGACCGTCTTTGAAACGGAGTTTCCTAGGGAAGATATCGCCCTCAAGGGTTACTTGTGCAATGACCGTAATATATGTGCGTTCCATTCTCTGCCTCACAAAAGAACGATTGTTCCTATTTAGTTTAACACGAACATAAGTTCTGACGCAAGAGCAACAGAATAGGACCCGCTACGAGGAGTGAGGAGATGATAGGTATTTTTATTAGGGAGGGTTGGTAGGCTATGATGTATCGGGAATTTACTCTTTACAATGTACGGCCGTATTTGAGTTCATTGCCTTGGGCATCGTATTTTTTCCGTTTACCTGTGATTGCTTCAATCTCAATTTTCCATACATCGGTCCGTTGCAGACTTTGGGCAATGGCGTCATCAAAGCGGCTCATATTGTCCGGTGTGTAACGGGTGCCGATCGCTCTGAGCGCCACTATCTTCTCAGCATCCTCACAGACACGCGTGGCTGTTCCGCTGACGATGGCCGATTCATATTCCGTTGTGAACTGGTCTTTGAGCGGCTGGACATTGCTGACACATGCGATGGAAACGCGAGGGTTATGGAGCAATGCATCGAGTTTTTTTCCTTCCCGAGCACAGTGGAAATAAATGGTATTGTCGATTCGGGCGATCGAAAGCGGAATACCGTACGGCTGTCCGTCGGCGAGGACCACACTCATGACGGCAAAGGCACATTCGTCGACAACTTGCAACGCGAAACGATCATCCATTTCTCTGTCTTTTCGTCTCATCATGTTATAACCAGCCTTTCAATAGTAATGTCTTTATTATTGTACGATAGTATAACGGTATCCGTCGATCCTAACAGCCGCCAGAGTTTCCTATATACTCATTTCATCATGAAACAGGAAAGGAGCCCTTATGTGACTCATTATTGATCTGTTCGCCTGGATAGGACGAAAAATTAAAGAATTCTTTGTTTACCTTAATAAGAAAATTCGCAAGGCATAAACGTGGCGTTTGTTTTGCCACGAATGCTCTGTCTGTAATAAAAAAGCCCTGGAACACAAATGCTCCAAGGCTTTTTTTATGGCGCGCCTGCCAGAACTTGAATCCGGAACCTTCTGATCCGTAGTCAGACGCTCTATCCAATTGAGCTACAGGCGCATACGGCTTACCTATACTATCGTCCGGATATGGCGATTGTCAAGGGCATTTTCACGCGAACCGCTTCAGAAAGCGAGCATAAGATCAGGAGTCGAGAATAATCGTCAATTGAACAATTGTATCGGATTCGACCTGGATGGCGAGCGTTTTCTTCAAACCATCCTCCAACCTGGTGATAAGATATCCGCTTTCTCTCGCGAATGGATAGCGCGCGTAAAGCTCATAGAGCGAATCACCCGGCTTAAGCCCCGATCCCGTGATAAAACGGGTATAGGAGACGGAAATTTGTCTGAGATATCCGTCGAAGATCAACGTATGGGGATCACAGTAGCCCGAAGCCTCGACTACCAATCCCGGCCATACTGCACGGAAGATTGATTCACCTCGTTCGTTTTGGCCGGTAACCGTGAGATCAAGGGGGATGCCAAGGATAGGTAACACTTTGTCTGATGTGATTACGGCATCCTTGAGGTTCGAGCTAAACAGTGACTGGTTATTGAAGAAAAAGACCCCATCGGGAAGCGTCAAACTTTGAGCGATTTTCTCTTCTACACGGAAAAGTCCTTCTGTTTCAGTAAAGACCACGGAACGCGTTTTTTCGGTTCCCGGATCAGCCGAAAGTAGTTGCTCTTCAATTACTGCATGGCCAGGCATCATCACAACGCAACGGTATCTGCCTTTTCCGAGATTGATATGATTACGGTAGTAGGCAGTCAAGGCACTGACACGTCGGTCGATCGCTACCTGTTGCGCTCTGGATCGGATCTGCACGCCCTGGCTGAGCAGAGGCTTCAAAGCGTTCTCCGAGCGCAATTCTAGCGCGTTAAGGTAGAGCACAATATAGTCATTAAGCGCAGCCTGCTTGTGTAACCATGTTATCGAAAAATGAGGTATTCCGTTGTCATCGAGAGTGACGGGGACAGCGAATCGAAAGTCACGAAGATCGGAAGTCCTGGCCTTAATCCACCAAATAGACGTTTGGGCAGGTTTGGGAATGAGTTGCTTCTCTGATTTAGCTGCGAGTTTGCGGATGGTTTCGCTTTCTTCTGTTGTCGCAAGTGAAAACGATGTAATGGTACCCGGCAGACAGTCACTCAAAAAAGACATGTAACGGAAGAAATCCGCCTGTGTTATTTCAGCGCGTTGGCTTGCAGGGATTGATTCCCAAACAGAACAGCGTTTGTCTGGGTTACTGATTGCGAGCGTAAGCATTCTTACCCATTCATCTTGCCTTAGGATTTTGTCGTTCTGGGGGCGGATGATAAGGTCTGTGTTAACACTGATTGCGGGATTGCGGTCTGAATCCGGGATAGAAGCGCATGCTGTCAGAAAGATTGTCAGCACGAGCGCAAGCGATAGAGCAACTGAGCGCTTGGAACGCTTCAACTGTTTTATCTGTTGTTTGCCGGACTTCATGTGTATCACCTCGGGAGAACGTCTTTCCCTCAAAATAAACGTGTCATTTGTTATTCCCATTTTGCATGAAAAGGTTGGCTGTTTCAAGGTTTCGCGCAGTTGTCTGTTTGGTTCCTTTTTCTAGCGGCGGCAAAAGTTACGATGCCGCAGGCGACAGCCGCATTGAGAGAGTTCACTTTTCCGTATAGCGGGATGGTTAAAAGAAAATCACAGTGCTCGGCTATTTTTTTTGACATACCCTGACCTTCGCTCCCGACGATCAAGGCGATATTTCCTGAATAATCAGCCTGGTCATAGCACGTGCCCCCTTGCGCCGATGTTCCAAATACCCAAAATCCCTTTTCCTTGAGTGAAAGGATCGTCTGTGTCAGGTTCGTGACACGGCAAAGTGCGACATGCTCCACGGCTCCCGCCGAGGCTTTTGCGACAGCGGCGTTAAGCGGAACTGAACGGCGTTTGGTGATGACCACAGCCGTAACGCCTGCGCCATCTGCAATGCGAAGGATCGAACCGAGGTTGTGAGCGTCTTGTATCTGGTCGAGCAGAAGGAGGAAAGGAGTTTGTTTTTTCTCTGCGCATTCTGCGAGGATGTCGTCGAGTTCTGCATATGCGTGGGGAGCTGCTTCCGCGATGATTCCCTGATGGGCTCGCGTCGTTGCCATGTTGTCCAGTTCGGCTCGGCTCACATAATTGACAATCGCGCCCTGATCGCGGCATTGGGTTGCGAGATCAGCGAGAAGATTATCCGAACGACTTTTTGCCGCACTTGCGAGCACAAATACCCTATTGATGGAACGCCCGGCAGCGAGGGCTTCCGCGACGGGATTTCGTCCTTCGAGTCTGGTTTCGTCATCCTGGTTCCGATTTCCATTATCGTGTTGATTCATTTGTCTGCCCTTTCATTTGTGATTCCTGCAGGACATGTTTAATGAGCTCCATAACGCGTTCCTGATTTCCGCAAAGCCACAACCAGCCGATCAAAGCCTCAAATGCAGTGGCTTGACGATAATCTGACAGATCCACATTTTTAGGTGTGCTTGCGGTATGAAAATTTCGGGCGCGTTGGAGGAGATTACGTTCCTTGTCTTCCAACAAGAAGGAGCTATCTTCGGTTAGCAGGCACCCCATCAGGCAAGCCTGACCTCTTGCGCTGACGAACGATGTTGCCTTTCTGTGGAGTGCTCCCGAAGCTTCCTTGTTTTCCCACGCAAGCCGCGTCCGGATAAAAAGTTCAAAGACGGCATCACCGACCCATGCGAGTGTTGAGATTGAATACTCCGTCAACTCCAGGTCACCGGGCATGTTGTTATCTATGACAAACCCTTGCACGGGCGATTCCTTGTCAAATGCAATCATTCGATAGGAAGGATACGGGCACCCTGGGGCGTGTCTTCAACCCGATAGCCTTTGGCTTCGATTTCGTCACGCAACGCGTCAGCTGTAGTAAAGTCACGCGCTTCCTTTGCCTGTGATCGCGCGTTGACAAGCGTGAAAATTTCATTTGGGATGGCTTGTTCTTCAATCTTTGCCGGCTCAAGACCGAGTATCTCGCAAAGCTCAATGATCGTTTCACGTGCTTTGAGAAGTATATCGTCCGATATACCTTCCGCGGCGGCGGCTGTGTTTGCCGCTCGCACGAGATCGAAGATGGAGGCTATGGCATCAGCCGTGTTGAGGTCGTCGTCCATCGCTTCCTGCCAGTTATAGCGGCACGTTGTGATCTCTTTTTCCAGATCAGAGTCCGCTTGTGGGTTGGCAGATAGTTGCTCGCCAGCTCCCGCGACGAATGCGAGGTGTTCTACGCAAGACGTGATACGTTGCCAGCTTGTGACAGCAGCGTCCAGCAGATCATCAGAGAAGTTGATGGGCATACGGTAGTGCGCCTGAAGTATGAAAAAACGGAGAATATGGTAGGGGTAGAGTGAAGCCAGGTCACGAACCGTAAAAAAATTGTCTTTTGATTTCGACATTTTTTCGTAATTGATATTTACGAAACCGTTGTGCATCCAATAGCGCACGAAAGGTTTCCCTGTTGCTGCCTCGCTTTGGGCAATTTCATTTTCATGGTGAGGAAAAGTAAGATCGACTCCACCGCAATGGATATCAATCGTTTGTCCCAGGTTTGCGAGACTCATCGCAGAGCATTCGATATGCCAGCCGGGACGGCCGTCGCCCCATGGACTTGCCCAGAATGGTTCGCCTTCCTTCTTGAATTTCCATAAAGCAAAATCAAGCGGGTTCCGCTTGCCTAATGACTCAACAACACGCTCACTTGCTCCGGCAATCAGATCTTCCAGATTGTGGCCTGATAGCTTTCCGTAACTGGGGAACGCGTCGATGGAGAAGTAAAGGCCGTCAACCGCTTGATACGCGAATCCTTTTTCAACGAGTATTTCGATCAACCCAATGATGTCATTAAGCGATTCAGTTGCGCGTGGATGAATGGTCGCGCGCATGATATTTAACGCGTCCGCGTCATGAAAATATTCTTCGATCATCCGGTCGGCAAGTTCTTTTATCGTAATGCCTTCCGTATGTGCGCGAGTAATCACCTTGTCATCGATATCCGTGAAATTTTGGACATAAGTTACTTTATTGCCGAGCCAGAGAAGGTACCGTCTCAATGTATCGTATACGACAAACGGTCTTGCATTACCGATATGGAAATAGTCATAAACAGTTGGACCGCAGACGTATATTTTGAAATGGTCTGGTTCAAGTGGCGTCAACGTCTCTTTTTTTCTTGTCAACGAATTATATACACGCACGTTATTTTCTCCGGTCTAGCAACGGGGTTCTGTATTTTGAGAATAGAGAACCTGAAATGCTGCACTCCCTTTTGATACCCAGCCGTACGCTAGGTGGGTGCCCTGCGGTGGTCTTGAAGTTACCTCGAGAGGTTTACTCGTATTCCACATCGACCCGGACTCCCCGTTCGAAAAATGGTGGTCCAAAACAGGAGCGCCACACATTCCAGGCAAACTAATAATAGCACGATTTCAAAAACGTATCAATTTGCAACGTGTTGCTTGTGTCACAGGAAGCTAAAAAACGGGCATGCGTGTTATAGTATCATGTGGATTGAAATGCAACTGTCGCGCGTGGATTTCCGCCTCAAAAAAGGGAGCGACAGTTGATAAATATGGATCAACCAAGGAGGACATTATGCCGTCAAAAAAGGTTTCAGAAGATAATCGCACTGCTGTACTTACCGTGGAAGTTACCCCGGATGAATTCAAACAATCACTTCAAGCCGCGCACCGTAAAAATGCCAATCATTTTCAGGTTCCCGGTTTTCGAAAAGGGCGAGCACCTTACCCAATCGTAGTGCGCCATTACGGGGAGAGCATGCTGTACGATGACGCGCTTGAGTTCGCGTTACCGAAAGCCTATCAGGAAGCGCTTGCTGAACAAGAGATTGCCCCATTCTCAGACCCGCGTTTCGATGTCAAGGAAATTGGCGGAGATGTGGGATTGGTTTTTGAAGTCAGCGTCGCGTTGAAACCTGAGGTTACGCTCGGTGTCTATGAGGGGGTTGAAGCTTATCGTCCGCCTGTCGAAGTCGATGATGAGGATGTCGATGAGAAAATTGAGGCGGCGCGCGAACGTGTGTCCCGGCTCGTCCCTGTGACGGACAGACCGGCCAAGGATGGCGATAAAGTGATGCTCGATTACGAAGGATTTCTCGATGGCGTTGCCTTTGAAGGCGGTGCAGCGACAGGTCACGAGCTTGAGATCGGATCTGACTCATTTATTCCGGGATTTGAGGATGGCTTAATCGGACACAATACGGGCGATGAATTCGACTTGCCCCTGACCTTCCCCGAAGAGTACCATGCCGATGATCTCGCGGGAAAAGATGTCATATTTCATGTCAAAATTCATGATATCCACGTCAAAGAGCTTCCCGCTGTTGACGACGAGTTCGTTCGCGATGTCAGTGAAACAGCTGACACTCTCGCTGAGTACAGGGAAGAGATCCGAAACGATTTGTCCAAAGAAAAAAGCGAACAAGCCGCTAGCGCTTTTGAACAAAATATTATCGATGTGATTGTTGCTAATTCGCAGATAGAACTTTCTGATCTGATCGTCGAAGATGAGGTTGACAACGCGATGGAGCGCCAGCAGCAGCAATTCTCGATGTATGGGTTGAATTTCTCCGATTTCCTGAAGTACTCCGGCAAAACAATCCACGATTATCGCACCGAACAGGCGAAGAAATCACGCAAACTCATCGAAAGTGCCTGGGTTATTGAAACGATCCGCGAAAAAGAAATTGAACGATTCGAAGTGAGTGAAGAAGAATTTAATGAGGCGCTTCAAGAAACTGCTGAGAAAAATGGTGTCTCGGTTGAAGTTTTCCGCGAGCAGTACCTGAAGACGGAACACGATCTAGAGCATTTCCGCCACGATCAGGAGGGCAAAAAACTTCTTGACTGGCTGCGTGAGGTGAGTGTTGTAACTGATGTCCCGCCCGAACCTGAAGAAGAACAGGAAAACGACGAGGACTAAGACAGCAACCACTGCCAAGACGTCACTTTGACTTTATAACAGAGAGGATAACGATACAATGAACGCGAAAGATAGGGATAATTATTTCCCGGCCGGGATGAGTCTCGTGCCGATGGTTGTTGAACAGACAAATAGAGGAGAACGCTCCTACGACATTTTCTCACGCCTTTTGAAAGAGCGGATCGTTATTCTGAGCGATGAGGTCAACCATGTCACGGCGAGTCTAGTGATGGCACAGTTACTGTTTCTTGAGGCAGAAGATCCGGAAAAAGATATTCAGTTCTATATCAACAGTCCGGGAGGCGAGATTTCGTCAGGTTTCCTGATCTACGACACAATGCAATATATTAAGCCGGATGTGCAGACAATTTGCATGGGTATAGCTGCCAGTATGGGTGCATTCCTGGTTGCGGCGGGAGCACCGGGCAAACGCTTTTCCCTCCCGAATGCCGAGCTGATGATTCACCAACCGAGCGGTGGCGCGCAGGGTCAAGCGACCGATATTACGATTGCGGCCGAACATATTATTAGTTTGAAAAAGCGACTTAACCGTATCTTGTCTGAAAAGACCGGTCAGCCATACGAAGTCATTGAGCGCGATACGGATCGCGATCGGTGGTTGTCGGCGGAGGAAGCGCTTGCATACGGCCTGGTCGACAAGATCATGGAAAAACGCGACTAACCTGTGTCAAGAACGTTGATAAGCGCGTAGGTCAAAGGAGGAGAAAATCATGACAGACAGAAAAGACCAAGATCAATTCAAGTCTTTACACTGCTCATTTTGCGGAAAAACTGAAGATCAGGTAGAGCGCCTGGTCGCAGGTCCAGGGGTTTATATCTGCAATGAGTGTGTTGTGCTCTGCGATGAGATGCTTGCGGGCGAGACTGCACCTGTATATCCAAGAGGCGGTCCTGACGCTGAGCATGTAAACCTACTGACGCCGCAACAGATCAAAGACAAGCTGGACGAATACGTCATCGGTCAAGAAGAGGCAAAAAAGACATTGGCGGTTAGCGTCTACAATCATTACAAGCGTGTCTTCTCCGATTTTATAGACACGGATGACGACGTAGAACTCTCCAAAAGCAATATTATGCTTCTCGGCCCATCAGGTTCAGGTAAGACGCTTATGGCGCAGACACTTGCACGCATACTGAATGTGCCTTTTGCCATCGCGGATGCGACAGCCTTGACGGAAGCGGGCTATGTGGGTGAAGATGTTGAGAACATTCTCCTAAGATTGATTCAGAATGCCGATTTCGATATTGCGGCTGCCGAGCAGGGCATTATCTACATCGACGAAATTGACAAAATTACGCGCCGATCCGACAATCCTTCGATCACACGTGATGTAAGCGGAGAAGGTGTTCAGCAGGCACTCTTAAAAATTCTGGAGAGCACTATCGCGAATGTACCCCCACAGGGCGGTCGCAAACATCCGCACCAGGAATTCATCCAGATCGACACGACGAATATTCTATTTATTCTCGGCGGCGCATTCGCAGGTATGGACAAAATTATTCGTGACCGCATCGGCCGGAAAACAATCGGCTTTGGAGCGGAGATTGAAGGGTCGTCCAAGATGGATGACAAAGAGTTGTTTTTACGACTTTTGCCAGAAGATCTGTTGCGATTTGGGCTAATCCCAGAGTTCGTAGGCCGTGTGCCGGTGGTCGTCGCGCTTAATGAGCTCGACGAGGAATCGCTGGTCCGCATCCTCCAAGAGCCAAAAAATGCGCTCCTAAAACAGTACAAAAAACTTCTTAAGTATGATGATGTTGACCTCACCTTTGAACCTCAAGCTGTTCGCGAAATTGCCAGAGAAGCGCTTGAACTAAAAACAGGCGCGCGCGGTCTCCGTACTATTATTGAGCGGTTGATGCTCGATATTATGTACGAAATTCCATCATGCGAAGATGTGTGTGGGGTTGTGATTACGGACGCGAATGTCAGGGGTGAAGACAAGCCGGTGCTGATGCGCAAAAAACCTCCCGTCGCAAAGGCAAAAAAGGTTGCCAACGCGTGAGATCAAGGTTCGGGTAACCGGCAAATTGAAAAACGATGACGCAAAAGGCCGGAATTGAACCGGCCTTTTTTTATGCTCGCAACCTAACTTGAGTTTAAAGAAATAATTCAAAGCGAGGAAAGTATGGATAATCTTCGTCAAACAAAAATCTGCACGTTAGAAGGTGGTTGGAAAGCGGTCTGTAAGCCCACAGTTCAATGGACGGACCATCGGATCCCCCACTTGCTCTATTCGATCCGATCACCACACCTCCCCCGCTGTCTCGGGGTGACCGGTCCACCCGACGAAGAGCAAGGCGCGATGTATTTTGATTTGAATGAGGGCGTATCGCAATTGCCCCTCCATGTCATTGATCCGCCTCAAAAGGAGTCCTGTTTCCTGTTCGAATATCTTGAAGGTTCTACACTGAGGCAACTCAATCAAAAAACGATTACATCAGCCGAATGGGAGCAGTGGTTTGATAAAATAGTGGGGGCGCTTGCCTGGATCATGTTGTGTGCCGGGAAACCGTTCGCACATCTCGATCTCTCACCGGAAAATATTCTTATCTCGGCATCGGGCGCAGCCGCCTTGATTGATTTTTCCGGTTCTCGTTTCCTTGATGGAGACACGTCGCTTCCAGTCACATCTCGTGTGGCCACGGCCGGCTATGCGGCCCATGAGGTTTATTTTGGCGACCTTTGTCCGGAAACAGATCTCTATGGTCTTGCAATGACGGTTTTGGCCGCCTATTCAGGGCAAACGGCATCATCTCTCACCCAATCTAAAACTCGCAATACGTTAAAAAAACTCGATCGCCATTTCTCAGAGCGGCTTCGTTTGTGTTTGTCGGATGACCCTTTTATTCGCCGGCAGGCAGTTGTCGACACCTCGTATGAATACGCAATCTCTAAGGTCGCAGTTGAACAACCGAGCATGCGCTTGCTGTCAACGCCCGCAATACAAAGCCGAGAACAGACGATTTCACCAAAAAGCAAGAAAAGCAAAGACGAGGGCGTGCTCAAAGCGGAATGCGAATCATCAAGGTTTGACTGCCGGGAACACGTAGAGGACTTTCCACAAGTGCCACATAATGACGATGATCGCTGCCCTTATTCATTTAGCAACTGTCCTTTTCTTGAGGTCGCTCATATCATATGCGGTGAATAAACTTATAGCCCGGGCAACAGTGTAGGGGTCAACACGTGCTACAATTAAGATTAACTATAAATATAGCAAATGTGTACCTGACGATCTTCCCGACCGTCAGTGATCAATCGATAAAGGAACTGTGACTTATGTCCGAAGAGAACAATCAACGCAAACATGTCAAACAAAGGATAGTTAAACCGAGAGACTCGGCGGATGCGAGCGGTCCCAAGCAAAGTGGAGCGCAATCGCGACCCAATCCCAACCGGCAGAAACGCAGCGGGGGCAAAAAATCTCGTTCTGGCAGGCCAGCAGGAAGTCCTCAAGATACGCGCAAGCGGGACGGATCAGGTCCTGTCAGCCCGCAAAGTGATGGCAGCCGAGAGCAGCGAGCTCCCCAAGGTGTTTCGAAATCATCTGAACTTGATCGGAATCGTCCAAAGACAAAATCCAACCGTCCCGACCGACCCGAAGGAGCGCGCAAAGACGTAAAACCAACGGTGGGCATTGCCGGTGATGAAAAAGGATTGGGGAAAAGTAAGCGGCCGCAACGACGACGTGCCAAACAGGACGCTCCCCCTTTTCATGCAGAAGAGACGGTTGAGGATATCATGCGCGATATCACCCGTGTTGAAAAAGATATCCAAATCGATATTGACAGCATACGCAACCAAAAACTCGATCTGTAGCTGATCGTGAGGTCGCGTGGCTTGAGTGCCATGGATTTTGACGAAGAAAACAATCACGAGATGACGCCACTGGTGCAGGCTTTGTGCCAGCAGATAGGGCGCGTTTCTTTTCACATGCCCGGTCATCGACAGGGCATTGGTTTTCCATACCTTTTTTCGCCGGGACTTGCTTGTCTTGACACAACAGAGCTGGGAGGAACCGGTGATCTTGCCGCGCCTTCGGGACATGTTCTCGAAGCCTATCGGCTTGCCGCACAATTTTTCGGCGCCAAAGAATCATGGATTATTACGTCCGGGACAACGGCGTCGATCTTCATTATGATGGCAGGTCCGTTGCGCGAGGGTGACCAGATTATCATACCGCGCGCGGTTCATATGGCAGCCGTCCATGCGGTGGCAGTACTGGGTCTGATCCCGATTTTTGTTGACTCGGAAGAGGATAAAACTTTTCCGGACGGTCAGCCGAACACTCAGTCATTTATTGAGACTATTGAAAGATATCCCTCAGCGCGAGCATGTTTTGTGACACGGCCTGATTATTACGGGCGGACAATCGATTTGGCCCCGATCGCACAAGCAGCGCACCGGCTTGGGATGACTCTTCTTGTCGACGAAGCACACGGCGCGCATTTTGCGGCGGCTCCCGATCTTTTGCCTGCGACAGCGCTTGCACAGGGAGCGGACATCACGTGTCAGAGTGCGCACAAAACATTGCCTGCTCTTACCCCCGCTTCTTTTCTGCACATTTCGCGCGCAGCGATTGACAATCACCGCATCGATCACGAGCGGGTATCGCAGATGGTTAAGATTTTCCAGACGTCAAGCCCGTCTTTTCTGATAGCGGCTACCGCAGATGCCGCTAGGTCTATGGTGGCTTGCGAAGGACACGATCGCATTAAATATCTGATCCGACAAAATGCAGATTTGTGTGAGAAACTGCCAGATCACTACCGGCGAGTTCTCCCTACGGACGCTGATCCGACACGTCTGGTTCTCGATTATTCAGCTACAGGGTTGGATCGACTGCATTTTCTCAGTGTTCTTGACTCCGCGGGAATTGATGCTGAGCTTGTCGACAGTAACCGAGTCGTCTTTTTGCCTGCTTTGGATCAATCGGAGGAAGACTATAGGCGCTTGAGCGAAACACTCCGTGCGATCAAACCTGAGACGGACCAAAGACGCCTCACACAGCATCAAGACAAACTTGATAGTCTCACAGCCCAACGCGACAAACTGCTGTCGGCTCCCGCCGGTTTTGAACTCACTGTGAGGCAATCGTTATTTGGACGTCGCGATTTCGTGCAACACGCTGGTAAAAACATTGCCACACAAACGATCGCGCCTTATCCGCCAGGAATGCCAATTGTCTGGCCGGGCGAGATTATTAGTGACGAACACAGAATTTATATGAATATGTTAGAGGCAGAGGGTATCGCCCAGCGCGGAGTACCGTTGTCCTTCTAAGTGGAAGAACGCTGTGTCCTTATGCTAAGATGAAGCCACTCCTGTGAGTGATCATAAGAGAGTTTTTAAGGAGCGTCAGAACAGTGCGAGCCGGAAAATTTATTACATTTGAAGGCATCGATGGATCCGGGAAAACAACCCAGATCAGGTATCTGGCTGATTATCTTGAGTCACGTGGATTTGAGATTGTGCTGTTAAGAGAACCTGGCGGAACGGAGATCGGCGAAGAGATCCGCCGGATATTGCTCGATATGCGCAATCAAGGCATGACGATGGAGGCCGAGTTATTTCTCTTTGAAGCAGCTCGTGCGCAACTCGTACGCACGGTTATTCGACCGACCTTGGAGCGTGGAATATGGGTGATCTCTGACCGTTTCCATGATTCGTCAGTAGCGTACCAGGGATATGGTCGCGGTCTGCCTGTCGATATGGTCCAATCGCTCAATAAATGGGCCATCGGCGAAACGCAGCCTGACTTAACGATTGTATTGGAGCTCAGTATGGAGGCGCGTAATATGCGTCTCGAAAGACGACAGGATAGCGGCCATAAAGATCGTTTCGATGTCGAATCGCAAGCTTTCAAACAGCGCGTATGCTCAGGTTTTCGCGCGATTGCACAGGAGGAACCGGACCGAGTGATTGTCATAGAATCGCAGGACGGCAAGGAAGAGACAGCAAAACTCATCCGCGAACAAGTAAGGAGAAATTTATTATGAAATTGATTTTTGCGATTGTCAGCGATGATGATTCGCCGAGACTGATGGCCGAAGTCAACCGTGCAGGACATCGTGTCACCAAACTGCATTCGACGGGGGGATTCCTCAGGTCTGGCAATACAACGCTGATGGCGGTTGTGGAAGATGCAGCACAGGAAGAAGTTCTTTCGATTATTCGCAAGAATTCGAAAAGCCGCAAAGCCGCAATCAATGCCACCATCCCTCCCTCAAATATGGGCGCTTCGTACGTACCATATCCGGTCGAGGTCACCATCGGCGGCGCAACAGTTTTCGTTGTTCCCGTCGAGCATTTTGAAAAAATCTGAAATGGCAGGGCGTGTGCAATCGCCTCTTTCATTGTGTTCCATCGCCTGTTCGGAGACTCTCAGAGAGCTGCTCAGACGGTCGGTCATCGGTGACCCCGCACCTGTATTGCTCGTAGGTGAAGAGGGAGCCGGTAAACACTTTGTCGCCCAACGTCTTGCGGCGGCCATCCTTTGTGATCAACCAGATCCGATTTCAGGCGCTTGCGGAGAGTGCGCTTCCTGCCGGTTGCTCCGGAGCGGTTCTCATTATGATCTAATCGATCTCGAACCGCCTAAAGGCAAAAAGATGATCGCTGTTGCAAGCGTACGCGAACAGATATCCGGGACACTTCACACCTACCCGCAAGTCAGTAGAAAACGTGTTTATATCATTTCAGCTGTAAAGGCAGACACGCTCAATGAACAAGGGCAGAATGCCATTCTGAAACCGCTCGAAGAACACCCCGATTTCATCAGATTCATTTTATTGACGGAAGATGCCAATCGATTGCTTCCGACAATCCTCTCGAGATCACGCATGGTGCAACTCGGGCGCAGAGAAGAGCAGGATATCCGACTGATTTTGCGCGAAATGGAGTTCGGAGAGGGTGAAACAGCTGATCTCGCGGTCCGCTATGCAGACGGTATACCCGGACAGGCCCTGGCCATTGCCGGAGATGCCACATTTCGCGATTTGAGGCGACAAGCATTTAAGCTATTTATCTGCCTCCCGGAGTCAACCCGTACTTTTTGTCTCACACAAGGTCTTTCCTATTTGCGTGACGAGAAAAATCGCATAGCAACCATTCTGCGTCTTTTTGAAACATTTTTGCGCGATTTGTTGCTGTTGAAAAGCGGGTTATCCGGAACAAATCTCATCAACGGAGATCTGGTGAGCGATTTGGATGCTATCCTAAAAAGAGTGCCAAACACTGATCCTGCAAGAGCGGCTGAGATCGTTCAACAGACTGGACAGGCGCTGGCCCGCAATGTGAATTTTGATCATTCCATTGGGCGGATGCTCATTGGGATGAGGGCATTCCTTAGTGCGGAAACCGTACCGCAAGGAGTTTTTCTTTGCTTGGAAGATCAGGCGTTTTGACTGTCGCTGTGATGTAACGCTTAATTAAAAAATAATGCGCCGCGAGAATGGCATAATAAATAATTGAGTTTTGATACTTACTCCTGGACGATGGCTCTAGCTGAACGGTTTGCAATTGGCAGAGACTCTCAATGGGGTGTACCGGAAATGGGTTGATATCGTGATAGATAACGAAAATAGAAATGACAACAGATGGCTTGATAAGCCGGAAGATAAACTTGACGAAGGGTTGGACTTTGATCAGGAAGATGATGAATTCGACGAGGAATCAGATGACTTTTTCGACGAAGAAGAGGGTGGATATCCTGTGTGTGTGCTTCGGGAAGAATTTTCTGAGTCATCTGATGGCCAGCAAGTGGAAGATGATGAGGGATACGCACTCATGGTTGGTGTACGCCTTCACGGACGCGGAAGGGTTTATCATTTTTCGCCCGGTGATCTTACGATTCGCCGTGGAGATCATGTAATCGTTGAGACGTCTCAAGGCATCGAGATGGGCGTCGCAGCTGATTGGCCTCAGGAATTGCCCAAAAGACCAGCCAAATCTCCGCTCAAACCCATTCTTCGAGTTGCGTCCAATGAAGATCTCAGACATTACGAAGAAAATAAATTGCTTGAAGATGAGGCATTCGTCATCACACGAGAAAAAATAGAAGAGTATGGGCTTGCCATGTCTCTGGTGGGGGTGGAATACCGATTCGACAATCGCAAAATCATTTTTTTCTTCACAGCTGATGTGCGGATTGACTTTAGGGAACTCGTCCGCGATTTGGCTTCGATTTTCCGGACACGGATTGAACTCAGACAGATTGGTGTGCGTGATGAGGCGTGTATGATCGGAGGGCTTGGTATCTGCGGTCGCGAGTTTTGTTGCAGCACATTCCTGCAGGAATTCAAACCCGTTTCCATTCGTATGGCAAAAAGTCAAAACTTGTCGATAAACCCTGCCAAGATTTCTGG
>LFTF01000118.1:23183-23804 GCA_001512945.1 Clostridiales bacterium DTU023
GGTGGGGACCAGGACGATGGGGTATATCCCGTATCTGAGATCCGCGAGCGCAAGCAGGAAAGCGGCCGCTCGTAAAGAGCAAGGTGTAGATTGACCATTGCCGGATTCAGGTTTATTTAGGCGCGGCAGATCGTTTAAATCTGTGAACATCGTCTGCTTTATGCTATGATCATTGCGTAAGTTTAGCTGGGGATCGTGAAGATTTATACGCGTTCCCTTGTAAAAAGGAGGATTATCATGCCACACGTTATAAGTGATGAATGCATCAGCTGTGGATCATGCGCTGAAGTATGCCCGACAGAGGCCATATCTCCGGGAGATACGCAGTACATTATTGACCCCGATATCTGCATTGACTGCGGGTCGTGTGTTGCCGTTTGTCCGGTTGACGCAATCTCGCAAGAGTAAGATCGCAATAGCTGACAAGCCCAACAAAGGCTGCCTTTCTAAGGTAGCCTTTTCTTTCTATCGATATGAAAGGAGTAGGTTGCGATGCAGCATCACAAAAGTCTGCATTGCGACAAGATCTATGAAAAATTTTATTTTCCAGAACCCCACAAAAATTCTATTCGGAGAAGGGATGCTCGACCGGCTTCCCGATGAACTTGCTTCATACGGGCG
>LFTF01000118.1:23865-27199 GCA_001512945.1 Clostridiales bacterium DTU023
TGCCTGGCGTCATGCCGAATCCGCGTACGGAAAAAGTATACGAAGGCATTGAGATTTGCAGACGCGAATCGTGTGATTTTATTCTCGCGGTAGGCGGAGGCAGTGTAATCGACTGTTCGAAGGCAATTGCCGCAGGCACTCTTTGCGATGGTGACTTCTGGCAGGATCTTTATGTTGAGGGGAAATCAGTAGACTGCGCATTGCCCCTGGGCGTTATCTTGACTATGCCCGCGACCGGAAGTGAGATGAATGCAGGAACAGTCATCAGTAACTGGGCGGGGAATCAGAAGCGAGGTTACGGCAGTCCTGTGCTACATCCACAGTTCTCAATACTTGACCCACGGCTCACAATGACCTTGCCTCGGGAGCAGGTTATCTACGGCGCTGTTGACATGATGTCGCACGTATTTGAGCAATACTTCTCACCGCCCGATGATGACAGCCTGACTGACGAACTCGCTGAAGCACTAATGCGTAATATCCGTATCAATCTTGACCGTTCGCTAGTTGATCTCAACGACTACCAAGCCCGTTCCAATTTGATGTGGAATGCGACAATGGCGTTGAATAGCCTGCTCCGACTTGGTAAAGACGGGGACTGGCAATCGCATCAAATCGAGCACGCGCTCTCGGCGTGGTATGACATCCCACACGGAGCTGGACTCGCCATTGTTCACCCGAACCTGCTTTTCTATATGCGAAAAGAAGCCCAACACAAGCTCGCTCGCTATGCGGTCCGTGTTTGGGAGATCGACCCTGATGGTAGAACAGAGGAAGAACTCGCGCTCGCGGGTCTCAAAGCGATACGCGATTACTTTAATTCGATCGGCGCGCCTTCGACTCTGTCCGATGTCGGTATTCCCGCCGAAGCTATTGAACAGCTGGCGGATACAACCCAAATCATCCGAGCTGGATATAAGCCGCTTGAGCGCGACGATGTCCTTGAGATACTGAAACTGTCGGTCTAAGGTGGCTGACGTGGTCGACACTTCTAAAATAGATATCTCCGGCGGTGGCTCACCGGACGGGGTTGTTGCTCGTGGCACACTCTATCTTGTCGCCACACCACTTGGCAATCTAAAGGACATGAGTCCGCGGGCAAAAGAAATGCTCGATTGTGTAGATTACATCGCAGCAGAAGACACACGCCGAGCGGCGCGCCTGCTATCATCACTCGGCGTGGGGAACCGTCTAATCAGCTATTTTGAGCAAAATATGCATAGGCGCCACGATATGCTGATTCACGATCTTCTAGAAGGCAAATCAATAGCCGTAATATCCGATGCAGGGATGCCGTGCATCTCGGATCCCGGCGAGGAGCTTGTTCGTCTGGCCATCGAGAACGAGATCACCATATCCGTGATTCCGGGGCCATCCGCCCTTGTGTCTGCTATTGCTGTATCAGGTTTTGACACGACGCGTTTTGTATTCGAAGGGTTTTTACCTGTAAAAGGGAAAGCTCGTAAGATTCGTCTACAAGCGCTCGCCACAGAACAGCGCACGCTTGTCTTCTATGAGGCACCCCATCGAATCAGACGCACATTGGCGGATCTCGCTACAGGAGGCATGGAGTCAAGAAGACTCGTCATTGCCCGTGAGTTGACGAAACCCTACGAGGAGTTACTGTACTTTACGGTAGTGGAAGCGAATCGCTATTATGAGACAATGAATCCCAAAGGCGAATTTACAATTGCCGTAGAGGGGTTGGATGAATATCACTCGCGAACGGGCGAACCGTTAGAATCCGGTTATACGGACCAAGCATTGAGACAACTCCTTGATCAAAGACAGTCGACCGGACTTGGACCGTCCTCCGCAGCCTCAGCTGTTGCAAAAGAGACGGGTGTTGACCGAAATAAGCTGTATCAGCTGACTCTCGAGTTGCGAGATGATATGGTTAAACAAGAAGAAAACAGCGGACAATAAGCAGTACTGCTGTACTCAGACGAATGGCTGCCGGTGTTTAAACGGCGGTGCGATAGAGTTATGGTTGCGCTAAGAGGCGCAGGGGGATTTTTATGCCTAAAGAAACGTACTATATTACAACACCCATTTATTATCCCAGCGGCCAGCTTCATATTGGTCACTCCTATACGACCGTTGCGGCGGACGCAATGGCCCGTTACAAGCGAATGCGGGGAGTTGATGTTTTCTTTCTGACAGGCATGGATGAACACGGTCAGAAAATCCAGCGCAAGGCTCAGGAATCCGGTACCACACCGCAAGCTTTTGTCGACGCGATGGCAGTTGATATCAAAGCGCTGTGGAAATTGCTGGACGTTGAGTATGACGGCTTCATCCGAACGACGGATGAACACCACGTGAAAGCCGTCCAGGCGATCGTTCAAAAACTCTACGATCAGGGAGACATATATAAGGGAAGTTACGAAGGTCTCTATTGCACGCCGTGTGAAGCATTTTGGACACCCAGTCAAGTCACTGACAACCATTGTCCCGATTGCGGGGGTAATCTCGAACACACAGAAGAGGAGTGCTATTTTTTCCGGTTGTCTAAGTATCAGGACAGGCTGACGGAGCTTTTCCTTGAAGGCGACGTCGTGTTGCCTGTTTCCCGTGCCAACGAAATGATGAATAACTTCCTGAAGCCCGGTCTTGATGATGTTGCAGTCACACGGACCTCGTTTGACTGGGGCGTTCATGTGCCTTTTGACTCCGGTCACGTCGTCTATGTTTGGATAGACGCGCTGTCCAATTATATTACGGCACTCGGCTATCCCGATGATATGACGCTTTTCGATCGCTACTGGCCTGCGGATATACATCTTGTTGGCAAAGAAATCATGCGGTTTCATTCATTGATCTGGCCTGCTCTCCTGATGGCGCTTGACCTCCCTGTCCCGAAACGCATCTACGGGCATGGCTGGCTGCTGTTGCAAGACGGTAAGATGTCAAAATCAAAAGGCAATGTCGTCGATCCCGTCATCCTAGTTGAAAAATACGGTGTCGATGCCATCCGCTACTTTCTGTTGCGTGAGGTTCCCTTCGGCTCTGACGGCAACTTCTCCAATCAGGCTTTGATTGAGCGCATCAACAGTGATCTCGCCAACGATCTGGGAAATCTCGTGAGTCGCACCGTGGCCATGATGGTCAAAACATTCCCGCAAGGACTGCCCGAAGAACGTGTTGAGGCGGCGATCGATAGTGAGCTCGATGAGTTCGCCGATGACAAGCTGAAACGTGCGGAGCAACATCTCGATAATCTTGAATTCAGTCTTTCGCTAGAAGCGATTTGGGCAGTGATCAAACGCTGCAACAAATACATTGATCAGACAATGCCGTGGATTCTCGCGAAAAATGAGAAAGATCATCCGCG
>LFTF01000118.1:27320-27639 GCA_001512945.1 Clostridiales bacterium DTU023
GCGATCTTCCCGCGCATCGATGTTGAAAAAGAACTTGAATCCTTAGAAGAATTACTCGCATGACGATCTGGTTTGATACACACTCACATGTCCAGGATAATGATTTCGCCCACGATTTAGGTGATGTGCTGGAGCGCGCCCGCTCGAGCGGTGTGACGCGGATTGTTATGGCTGCCAGCAATGAAGAAGATTCGCAAGAAGCTTGCCGCCTTTCAATAGAAGAACCTATGCTCTACGCGGCAATCGGTGTGCACCCTCATGACGCGAAGACGTGGGATGAGGGTACGGGCGACCGACTGAAAGCTCTTTATCGTGAGAC
>LFTF01000118.1:27745-31349 GCA_001512945.1 Clostridiales bacterium DTU023
CATTACGATCATTCGCCACGCGATGTCCAGCACCGTGTCTTTCGAGAACAGCTCGAACTGGCACACGAACTCGATCTTCCTGTCATCATTCATATGCGTGAGGCGACTTTGCCCATGCTGACCATGCTTGAAGAAGCTCACAAAGATGGGCTCTTTTCAAAAACACATCCGGTCGGCGTGGTTCACTGTTATTCGGGCAGTGCTGAAACACTTCCGCAGTTGCTTGATCTCGGATTCATGATCGGTTTCGATGGCCCGATAACATTTAAGAACGCGAAAAAACCGCTTGCCGCCTTGGCGGCCGTCCCGCTGGATCGATTAGTCCTCGAAACGGATGCGCCCTGGCTCACTCCGGCTCCCCATCGCGGCAAACGCAATGAGCCATCATATTTGCCGTTTATTGGCGCGAAAGCGGCAGAAATCTTAGGTGTCAGTGTCAATGAACTTGCTGAAAAAACGACGGCGAACGCTACGAGACTCTTTCGAATTATCTGAGTTTTCTAACTTTACGTAGTTGAATTTAGCTGTAAGTTTCTCGTTTACAGAACACCCTATTAGAGACGCAATAGAAGATTTTTAAGGCATGATTTGGCTTGCTTCGCAGGGAAATTAACACTCTGTTGGATCGCGACAAGAATATCCAATCTTCCTAACGTAAAAATGCCGACAAATCGGCGAACGGCGACGTGGTGCGCCACGTAGCCCACCGGTCGGGTCCCCTTCGAAGTTCGTATGTTGAACTCAAAGGAGGGAGAACCGATGTGTTATCCGAAACAAAAAAAATTGTGGTTGCGTTGCCTTGCGGCGCTCACAGCATTCCTGTCTATCCTTGTCCTTGTGAGCGTTTGCAGCGTAGAAGGGGTGTACGCTTACTCAGCGGCGCAGAGGCGGTCGATTAAACCAGACGATGTTCTGATATCGCGTGAGAGATTTCTGAAATCAGCGGCCGCACATGTTAAACGCGCGAATCAGGTTGGCTATGGATACAACCGTATGCTGAACGGTACTACATACTATCCGCTTGCCGGTTCGACCCAAAAGTTCTGTTGTGTAGATCTCGTTACGCACGTCATCTATGCGGCAACGGCGTCAAGGATTAACGGTAATTACAAAGCGATTGATCAAACGCTTGCGACACAGCACACGTTTGACACGAGCAACGGCATTGTATTTGATACCCAGACTGTTTCCGTACTAGGCAGTCAAATTGGGCAAATGCCTGCTATTTACCAATCTCTTGGTGGAAAAGTAAATCCAACATCACTCAAATTGGGGGATATTGTCCTTACAGGAGATAAAAATGGTTCTGCTCTAAGTCATGCGGTGTTGGTTATCGGGAAGGTGACTTCTGCGGAAAATGCATTTATGCAAATCCCGAATCATAATCCCAACACGATTTATTTTATCAGCATGAGTTCTACATCACTGGCCAGTTATCGAGGTGTTAGCTGGCTGAATCGCGCATGGTACAACGATGATCCCAATAAAGGCTATTTTATCAAAGAAGTGTACAGACTACTTCCCGCATTGCGACAGATTGACGCGGGAGGTTTCCGCTTCAGGAAAACGGATGCAAACAGCGGAGAGGGTCTTTCAGGCGCTGAGTTCAGGCTGACACGCCCTGATGGCTCGACACAGCAGATTGTGATGACTTCAGATGCTTACACTTCAACAAAAACATATTCACCCGGAGTATATACATTGATCGAGACGAAAGCTCCGCCGGGCTATTCGATCGATCCAACCCCAAAAACTTTCACCGTTGAGTCTGACACAATCAATGGCATCTATTGGGATTCACCGATCAAAAATACGTCTAATTCCGGGCTTGTCAAGATTATAAAAAAAGATGCCGTAACTGGGTTAGCCGTGGCAAGAACTGTCTTTGATCTCTCACAGGATCCAACGTTCCCTGCAAAAACATCAATCCGATTAAATACAGGAGCGGACGGGAGCACTGTGCCAAACAGTTTTTTGATAAATAACGGAGCGACTGTCTATGTGCGGGAGGTTTCAGTCCCTGACCCTTATCTTGTTGATACGAACGTGAAAAGCGTCAAGCTCACGCAGGGCGGTTTAGCGACTGTCGAATTTCATAACAACCGGGCTCAAGGAAGGATCGAGGTGATTAAGAAAGATTCGATAAGCAAGGAGCCGATTGGAGAGGTAGCTTTTGAAGTCAAAGACGCGGAAGGGAAAATCGTGGATGTGATCACGACCGGTATCGATGGCAAGGCAACGACCAAACTACTTCCAATCGGCACGTACACTTTACGTGAGACAATTCCAGCCGAAGGCTATCAATCCAATAGCACGGTCTACACGGCAGAACTCACATACGCAGATATGAACACTTCCGTTGTCAGGACGACAATCGAGGTAGAAAATGATCCGATTCATGGAAAGATACGGATCATCAAACGCTCAAAAGATGACGCGGTGCCGGTTGAAGGTGCTGTGTTTGAGTTGCTTGGCGCAAACGAGACCCCTGCCGTTGATTTGTTGGGGAATCCGATTCCTTACCTAATAAGTGACAGAGATGGTTTTGCGTTGACGCCGGATCTTCGTTACGGCACGTACATTGTCAGAGAGATAGGAGCGCCCGACGGCTATTATCTAAATGAAGAGGAGTATGAGGTCGCGGTTGCTACCAGCGAAATGACAATCGATTTAATCATTCACAATGAGAAAATACAGCTTAGGCTCCGGTTGAAAAAAATGGACAGCGAGACTGATTTACCTTTGTCTGGAGCCGAATTCAAAGTGGTCGAGGAAAAAGAGATCTCCTTGAGGATAATAGATCCTGAAGACGGTCAAGCGCCGTGGTCGGAAGTCCTTGTGACGGATGAAAACGGCGAAGCTGTTTCGGATGAGCTGCTTGAGGCCGGTCGCTACCGGCTTGTTGAAGTCAAAGCGCCGGAGGGTTACATTCCGGCCGCCGACGTACACTTTGAGATAACATGCGACACAAACTATGTGGATGTAGACCTTATCGGTCGAATATTCGACCAGCAGATCGGCAACATGCCGACTATAGTCGCAATATCCAAGAAGAGCATCACAGGTGACGATGAACTTCCAGGGGCAACTCTCAAGCTGTTTGAAAAAGGTTCGAGCGTGATCGTTGACGAATGGATTTCCGACGAGGAGCCACATTTCATCAAACAGCTGAAAATTGGAACAACTTACGTGCTGCAGGAGACGATCGCACCTTTGGGCTACGCAGTTACGGAAACCATCGAATTTACGGTCGCGAGTACGGGCGAAGTGCAAGCGGTTGTAATGAGGGATTCCTTGACGCAGGTCAATATTTTGAAAAAAGACGCGGCGACGGGTGAACCGCTGGAGGGCATTCGGTTCGGGATTGAAAACCTTGAGGGAGAACGTCTTGAGTTTGTTTTCGACGAAGAAACAGAGGCGTATATGTGCGGCAGTCTCGCGAAAGTTGAAGGCGTAGCGGATATGATGACGAATGAGAACGGATCAATTCTCATCTATGGTATTCCGACCGGTGGTTATCAACTTATCGAGCTGGAGGCGAAATCAGGTTACGAATGCTTGAAACCGTATCCATTTGTTGTTTCGACCACCACGTCAGTGCGCA